>CAVIVB010000175.1:0-4180 GCA_963645785.1 bacterium | reverse complement strand
CGACATCTCGCTCCCGGACCTTTGGATTGCGCCGACGCTCTCCTACGAGCGTGATATCTATCGTGATGATGGTACGTATGTCAGCCTCGAGCTTGCGCACACGTTTGAGATTACGGACACCTTCTCGCTCACGCCGTCGATTGCGCAGGGCTTTGGTAACTGCGAGCGCGTGAAGAGCTACCTCACGAATCATGAAACGGGCGAGCCGTTGAACCACTCGGGTCTGATGGATTCGTGGATCAAGCTTGATGCGGAATGGGCCTTGACGGATTGGCTCACGCTGGGCGGCTACGTTGCGTATTCGGATTATATCTTTGACCAGAAGATGCGCGATGCGGCGCGTGACTACGAAGCCTCGGGCAAGTGGGACCACAGCTATAACTTCACGTGTGGCATCTCGGTGACGGCGACGTTCTAAGCGCGGCACTTTTTAGACAGATTTGTTGTTAGTAAAGATATGGTTACGCCCTCTTCTCTAGGTTTGTTTCTCCACCTCGGGAAGAGGGCACCTTTTACAATTTCCTAATCCTACATATATTGTGGTGTGGTGGTTCCATGTGGTGGTGGAACAGAGCGTCCGGTTCGGTGGTGCGAGCCGGGCGCATTTTCTTTTGAAGCGCACTTGAAAGTGCCGCGGAATTATGGTATAATACTCGTTGTCATTCGAAAAGGATTAGTCATGAACATCTTGAATACACGGCGGGAATTTTTGACGCGCTCGATTATGACAGGCGCGACACTTGGCGCATCGCCTTTATTTACGGCCCTTGCGGGAACGTTCTCTTCGCTTAAGCCGAATTTGAAGGTTGGGATTTTGAGTGATATCCATATTAACTGTTGGCACCTCGCTGAATCGATTGCGCCGTTGAAACGTGCGTTTGAATACTTTCGCGATAACGGGGCGGATGCCGTTTTGATTGCGGGGGACATGGCTGATACGGGGAGAATTGTTGAGCTTGAAGCCGTTGGTCAGACGTGGCGTGAAGTGTTCCCCAATAACAAGGCGCCGGATGGGCGGACGGTTGAAAAACTTTTTATGTATGGGAATCATGATGCGCGGTGGAGTTGGCCGAAGGATGACGCGGCAGAATTTGTGCCATCCAATCGCGCAGCAGTTTGGGAGAAGTGTTTTGATGAGCCGTACAAGCCGATTTATGCGAAGACGGTGAAAGGGCATACATTTATTTGTTTGCATTGGCCGGTGCCGATTAATGACTGTGCCGTTTCGACGGGGCTTGCGGAAATGATGAAGGTGCTGGGGCCTAAACTGCGCGGCACAAAGCCTTTCTTCTTTGCGCAACATCCGCATTTGAAGGACACATGTTCGGGTCCATGGGCGTGGGGACACGACGATGGGGAATCGACGAAGATTTTTTCGGAGTATCCGAACGCGGTGGCGTTTTCGGGGCATTCGCATTATCCGCTGACGGATGAGCGCGTTGTGTGGCAAGGCGCATTTACATCGATTGGCACGAGTTCGTTGAAGTATTCCTCGACCGATTTTCTTTATCGTGAAAACGCGCCCAAGGGTGCTTCACTGGATCCGCGACCCCAACGTATGTCTAGCCTACAAACGGACGATGGCAAGCAAGGGATGTTGATGAGCGTCTATGATGATTGCCTTGTGTTGGAGCGGCGTGAATTTGTGTATGGCAAGAGTTTGGGCGACGATTGGGTCGTGCCGATTCCCGCGCCCGCGGTAGGTTCTTCGCCGCTTGATTTTGGCAAGAGGGCGGCGGCACGCGTTGCACCAGAATTTGCCGCGGATGCGAAGGTGGATGTTGAAGCGGACGCGAAGGATCAGAAGTGGATTGTGACGTTCACGGGGGCTGAGACGCGGGAAAAGTGCCGCGCGTTTGAGTATGAAGTGACGGCGTATGCATCGGGGGACGATGTTGAATTTGTCGCGGCGCAGCGGCGGGTGTTGGCCAAGGACTATTATTTGCCAGAGGGTAAACCGCCGCGGGGCGAGTGCCACTTTGCGTGGTGCGACTTGCCGGGGACGATGCAACTTAGGTTTGAAGTGCGGCCATTGGAATGCTTTGGCAAGAAGGGGAAGGCTATCTCGTCGGGGACGGTTCAATACCCCAAGAAAGAAAGTTGAAAAAAGTTTGTCAGAAATAGTCGATGAATTTTCCTAACTAAATGTAAACCTCAAGAAAGGAATACGACAATGAGCATCTTGAATACACGGCGGGAATTTTTGACGCGCTCGATTATGACAGGCGCGACACTTGGCGCATCGCCTTTATTTACGGCCCTTGCGGGAACGTTCTCTTCGCTTAAGCCGAATTTGAAGGTTGGGATTTTGAGTGATATCCATATTAACTGTTGGCACCTCGCTGAATCGATTGCGCCGTTGAAACGTGCGTTTGAATACTTTCGCGATAACGGGGCGGATGCCGTTTTGATTGCGGGGGACATGGCTGATACGGGGAGAATTGTTGAGCTTGAAGCCGTTGGTCAGACGTGGCGTGAAGTGTTCCCCAATAACAAGGCGCCGGATGGGCGGACGGTTGAAAAACTTTTTATGTATGGGAATCATGATGCGCGGTGGAGTTGGCCGAAGGATGACGCGGCAGAATTTGTGCCATCCAATCGCGCAGCAGTTTGGGAGAAGTGTTTTGATGAGCCGTACAAGCCGATTTATGCGAAGACGGTGAAAGGGCATACATTTATTTGTTTGCATTGGCCGGTGCCGATTAATGACTGTGCCGTTTCGACGGGGCTTGCGGAAATGATGAAGGTGCTGGGGCCTAAACTGCGCGGCACAAAGCCTTTCTTCTTTGCGCAACATCCGCATTTGAAGGACACATGTTCGGGTCCATGGGCGTGGGGACACGACGATGGGGAATCGACGAAGATTTTTTCGGAGTATCCGAACGCGGTGGCGTTTTCGGGGCATTCGCATTATCCGCTGACGGATGAGCGCGTTGTGTGGCAAGGCGCATTTACATCGATTGGCACGAGTTCGTTGAAGTATTCCTCGACCGATTTTCTTTATCGTGAAAACGCGCCCAAGGGTGCTTCACTGGATCCGCGACCCCAACGTATGTCTAGCCTACAAACGGACGATGGCAAGCAAGGGATGTTGATGAGCGTCTATGATGATTGCCTTGTGTTGGAGCGGCGTGAATTTGTGTATGGCAAGAGTTTGGGCGACGATTGGGTCGTGCCGATTCCCGCGCCCGCGGTAGGTTCTTCGCCGCTTGATTTTGGCAAGAGGGCGGCGGCACGCGTTGCACCAGAATTTGCCGCGGATGCGAAGGTGGATGTTGAAGCGGACGCGAAGGATCAGAAGTGGATTGTGACGTTCACGGGGGCTGAGACGCGGGAAAAGTGCCGCGCGTTTGAGTATGAAGTGACGGCGTATGCATCGGGGGACGATGTTGAATTTGTCGCGGCGCAGCGGCGGGTGTTGGCCAAGGACTATTATTTGCCAGAGGGTAAACCGCCGCGGGGCGAGTGCCACTTTGCGTGGTGCGACTTGCCGGGGACGATGCAACTTAGGTTTGAAGTGCGGCCATTGGAATGCTTTGGCAAGAAGGGGAAGGCTATCTCGTCGGGGACGGTTCAATACCCCAAGAAAGAAAGTTGAAAAAAGTTTGTCAGAAATAGTCGATGAATTTTCCTAACTAAATGTAAACCTCAAGAAAGGAATACGACAATGAACAAGAAAATGATAGTAGCAGTTGCGCTTTTTAGCGCAGTGACGTTGGGGGCCTATGCGAGGCCTCATGGTGGGCCGGGCGGTCCTGGCGGCGGATTTCGTGGCGGTCCTGGGCCGGCGATGCATGGCGGGCCGCGGCCGGGCGGACATCACGGTGGCGGCGCGTGGGGTCGTGGCGGGCGTAACTTCTGGCCAGGCTTCGCGGGCGGCGTTGTGGGCGGCATCGTGGGTTCGGCGCTTGCGGCACCGCCGCCACCGCGGCCAGTCGTTGTGGCACCCGCACCGGTCGTGGTCACGCCTGTGGCACCTGTCGTGGTGACGACTCCGACCGTGGTGACGCCTGTCACCCAAGTCCAGAACGTCTGGGTTGAAGGGCGTTATGTGGATCAAGTGCAGCCCAATGGCTCGGTTATTCGCATCTGGCAGCCAGGACATTATGAATCACGCACGGTCGTAATTCAGTAAAACTTCACAAAAATGAAGTAAATACGCAAGGAAGCGCGGCAATTT
>CAVIVB010000174.1:0-4223 GCA_963645785.1 bacterium | reverse complement strand
CGTGGCTTGCGTGGGTGAGCCGTGCGAAGGCGCGTGGGAAGCGGTGAGTGCGAGCAGGGCGCGGCAGATTGAATGAACCGTGTAGAATGTGTAGAATGTTCTTTTGCGGCTAAGATACGACAAGAAACGAATTTCCCCTTGCAATTTGGGCTCAAATATGATACAATACACACACCATGAGATTAGAATTTCTTTTTGCGATTAGTTCTGTCACACTTCTGGTTGCCCCGTTTTCGATGGCGTGGGCTGAAGAAGAAAGTGCCGCGGACGCCCAAAATAAAGGCTCTGCTGAGGCTGAGGCTGTCAAGGCCGACCCTGAGATGGAGGCGGAAGTTGCCTACATTCGAGCGTTGATTGACAATGGGTACCCGGACTTCGCGGGGCCGATTATTGTGTCGACGAAGAAGAGGTGGCCTGAAAGTGAGGCGCCGTTATTTGCGTTGGAGGTGCGTGGGCTTTTGAGTTTGGATCGGACGGAGGATGCGGAGAAGAAGATTGCGTCGCTGCCGGATCGGAAGGGTTCGAAGTATTGGGCGGCGCGGCTTGAGGTTGCGAACAATGATTTTGCGAGAAACCGCCGCGAAGACTGCATGAAGATCTACGAGGAATTCTTTAAGAACTTCCAGAAGCCGCCGAAAGATATTCGTTCGTTCTACATTGATGCGTGTTATACGTATGGTCAATTGTTGAAGACGGACCACAAGTATGAGAAGGCGACGGAGATTTACGAGCGGCTGATTCCGAATATCAAGCCGACGGAAGATGCGTATCCGACTTTGCTCACGGAGACGACGGAGCTTTATTTGAAATTTGCGACGGAAGAGAAGGATGCGGCCAAGCGGGCGAAGGCGCTCGACGCGGCGAACAAGCTGGCGGATAAGCTTTTGTGGATGTATGACCAGCCGGTATTTTTTGGGCGTGGTTTGTCGATGAAGGCGCATGTGGAGCAGATGCGCGGCAATTTGGAGAAGGCGGAAGAGTTGATTGATGAATACAAGCCGCAGCTTGTTGATTTGCACAATCAGATTTTGGAGTATGATCCGGAGGGGAAGCTTGGGTTGTTGCAGCAGTCGCCGTTGCCTGAATGTTTGTATTTGCAGGCGGAGATGTTATGGAATGAGGCGCAGGCGGAGTTCAAGAAGGCGAAGAAGAATGCGAAGGAAAAGAAGGCGAGCGATGAGCGTGTGAAGGCGTTGTTGTTTGGGCCGAAGGATGCGGGCGGGAAGCGTAACAAGTCGAAGGGTGCATTTCAGATGGTTGTGAATGTATTCATGAAGTATGAGATGAGTGCGTGGGCGGCGCCGGCGGGCGAGATGCAGGAGGCGATTAAGACATTTGCGGAGAAGAATTACAAGGCGAAGATTCACACAAAGATTACGCCTGAGATGATGGCGAGGGCGCGCGCGGCACAATTCAAGAAGGCGGCCGAACTTTATGATATGGGGATGACACGCGAGGCTATTAAGGAATATTATGTGGCGCTTGCGAAGTATCCGGAGTTATCGGAGTCGATTCAGGCGGTATTTCGGATTGCGAACATGTATTTGGACTTGATTGTGGAGGGGCAGAATGAGACGGAGAAGGAAGAGGCGCGGCTGAATGCGGACGCGGTGGAGGGGTATTTGGCGGAACGTTTTACGGAGCATCCGAAAGTGATGATGACGGAGGCTGGCAACGCGGTGATGAATTTGGCGGCGAAGGAGAAGGAGCGTGGGCAAGGCGAGCGGGCGGACCGGCTTTATAAGGAGTTTATTGTTGGGTATCGGAATCATCCAGCGGCGGCGCAAGTGGCGGCGAGCAAGGCGGGTGAGGCGCAAAAGGCGGAACGCTATGAGGACGCGATTGCGTATTGGAAGCTCGTTGAAGAGTATCATACGAACTCGCAATACTACGTGTCGAGTTTGGCGCAGCTTTCGGCGTGTTATGGGAAGTTGGAGGATTCGGCGAAAGAAATTAAGTACATACAAGAGTATTTGAAGTTGGAGAAGAATGAGCTTCCTTATTTGCAGGCGAAGATGCAGTTGGCGCAGATGTATTTGAAGGATGGTCAGGCGATTTTGGCGAAGGCGGCCGCGGATGCGGAGGCGTTGAAAGAAGCCGAAGAAAAGGGCGAAAAGACTGCCGCGGAAGCGCCACAACAAGAAGGTGCCGCAGAAAGTGCCGCGGAAGTCAAGAGCGAAGAGTCGAAAGATGTTGTGACGGCGGAGACGGTCGCCGCGGCAGAAAAGAAAGGTTCGGCGCAATTTATTCGTGCGATTCAGCAGTTCGCGGGCTTTGCAAAGGAGGCGGAGGCGGCACTTGCAAAGACTGGGCTCACGAAAGAAGAGAAGGAGAAATTCACGCGTTTGAGGGAAATTGCGATGTATCGCGTGGCGGAAAGCTGGAGTCGATTGAAGAAGCCGGAGGAGAAGGTGAAGGCGTTTCGTGAGCGTTCGACGAAGGGATTTGAAGATTACCTTGTGGCGTATCCAGATGGGATGTTCAGTACGAATGCGTATGTGAGGTTGGGGACGATTTACACGGCGATGGGCGAGATGGAGAAGTCGAAAGATGCGTTGGATCGGCTTTCGAAGAAGTATCCGGATTCGCCTGAGGCGAAGAATGCGAAGCCGCAGCTGGCGAAGAGTTTGATTGAGATGGGCTTCAAGCGAGAAGGCACTGATTTGTATGCGGAAATGCTGCGGACGGATGGTCAATACACGGCGGGGCAATATGTGAATGCGGGTGAGGCCTTGATTGAGGCGAAGAGTTGGGAGCTTGCCAACCAAGCGTTTGAGAAGGCGGAAAAGCTGGCGGGGACGAACCAATGGACGACGATTGGCAAGGCGCGGCTGGGGCGTGCGAAGAGTGCGTTCAAGCAAAAGTCGTATGTGGAAGCACGTGATGCCTTGGATAAGTTCTTGGAGGATTCGAAGTTGTCGCGGTTGCAACTCGCGGCTGAGGCGCATTTCTTATTGGTGGAGGTGGCGTCGGAACAAGGACGGACCGAAAAAGATGCCGCGGCGCGGAATAAGTATTTTAGCGCGGCGGTGGCCTCACTCAATAAGGTGCGTAATTATTGGCAGAAGAAGGAACGTTGGGAGCAGGACAAGCTGGATTTGCTTTCGGGCGATGTTTTGATACGGCGAATTGAGGCGGAAGAGGCGATGGGTTTGAAGGAAGAAGCGAAGGAATCTTGCGGGCGTGCGGCATCGAAGTTCCAGGTATTTATTCAGGCGCATGGCGTGACGGCGGAGCATCCGCTGGATAAGATGTTGCCGGGCGAGGTGAAGAATTTGGAATATGCGTACGCGCGTTTGGTGCCGCTTTTCACGAAGATGGGCGCGGAGCAGGCGGAGCGCGTCATTACGTATGGCCAGCAATATCTCGACCTCTTCCCAAATGGGAAATCCAAGACGGAAATTATCAACTGTATGAACCAGGCGAAGGCAGATTTGCCGACGGCGAATGCGAAAGCGGCGGCCGCGGCAGAAGAAGCTAAAGCCCAAATGGAAACAACAGCCGAATAAAAAAGAAAACGAAACAAAAAACAATTTTATAATCTAAGGAGTAAAACGAAATGAAAAAGTCAGCATTTATTTTTGGTCTCGCGGCCCTTTCCGCCGCGCCACTTTGGGCGGTTCAGGGGACGATTTCGACGGAGGTCGATTCGAAGACGGGCGATATCAAGTGGCAGCCGCGGTCGAAGTCGTATCTTGTGACGTACAAGATGAAAGGTTCGAAGGGTAATGTGGATTCGGAATATCCGCTTGGGGATGTGGTGAGTTTGCAGATTCCGAAGCCTGCGACGTTTGATAAGGCGGTGGAGATGGTTGAAAAGGGTCAAGGTGCCGCGGCGATTGGGACGTTATCGAAGATTGTGACGGAGTATCGGATGCTGAACTGGGACAAGGTCGCGGGGCGGTATTTGGTGCTGGCGTATTTGGCGGCGAACCAGGGTCAGAAGGCAATGGATACGTGCACATCCATTATTAACGAAGATAAGACGGCGGCGTATAAGGGTGACCTTGCCTTCGCGTATTGGCAGACGCTGATGAAACTCGATAAGATGACGCAACTTGAAAGTGCGCTCAAGAAGGCGGTTTCGAGTGGCGACCGTGCGGCGTCGGCAGCGGCCTTGGTGATGCGTGGGGATATGCTTCTCAAGAATGGGAAAGAATCGGCGGATCTTTATAAACAGGCGTTGCGGGATGCGTATTTGCGCGTTGTTTTGATGTACAACC
>CAVIVB010000173.1:666-4296 GCA_963645785.1 bacterium | reverse complement strand
AGGAAGGTGAGGGGATGACGCAGCCCTTGTCGCAGTGTTCGGTATTTCCGCCGATGGTGACATCGATGGTGGAAGTGGGTGAAGAGACAGGCGCGCTGGCGGACATGCTGACGCGCATTGCGAACACGTACGATGATGAGGTGGACAATGCGGTGGCGGGGATGACGGCGGCGATTGAGCCGGCGCTCATTATTGTGCTTGCTGTTGTGGTGGGAACGATTGTGATTGCGATGTTCTTGCCGATGATTAAGATTATTTCGAGCGTGACGGGGGCAGGGTCGTAAGATGAAGAAGGGTTTCACACTTGTTGAGTTATTGGTGGTGGTGGTGGTGCTCATCACGCTGATGGCGATTACATTTCGTTTGAACAAGTTTGGGACGACGGCTGGTGCGCGAGCGACGACGGTGGAGAAGATGGCGCGGCTTGAGAATGCGTTGAGCGGGTATTATGCGGCGTTTGGGACGTATCCGCCGGTGAAGGAGCATCAGCGGGCGAACATTAGGCTGCAGACGGATGCGTATGGGAGGCAGCTTTTGGATAAGGGCGAGCAGGAGCCAGACTGGGCGAATGAGTGGAGCGAGAAGCGTCAGGTTAGGGCGGCGTGTCAAGCGCAGCCGGTTGGGTGTTCGTTCCCGTATCAGTCGGATTTTGCTGAGCTTGTGTTGATACGAAGCGACGCGATGAAGAAGCTCGCGTCGACGAGTACGAAGATGGATTCTGCGGCGAAGGCGATTTTTTCTGCTGGTTTTGATGATGGGGTTACAGACAACATTGGTCGGCATAGTTCGACGGAGACAGATTGGAATGAGTTGCATTTATTTAAGTTTGGGTTGATGAGTTATTTATTGCCGCGGTATTTGGTGATGATGCATATGGATTCGCGATTTTTGGAATATGCGCAATGGAAGGCCAACAATGAGATGCCGTGTAATCCGATGACGGGCGAGCCGTTTGTCAGTTGGGAAGAGATGCAAGATTATGTGAAGAAGGACACGAGCACGTCGCTTGCGTACATAAACAACATTCCGTCGCAGGCGGCGTGTGCGCGTTGGATTGCGAATTTTGAGAATCAATTGACGAGTGGAGGGAGTGGGTGTACGCTATTTGGTGTGACGGTTGCGGAGGTGGATCCCGATGATATTTTTGATGTTGGTGAGGGAGCTGATGTGTCGGAGATTTACTCGCCGAGTGCGCCGGGTTCGAATTCGACCTCTGGGCAATACATATTGGACAAGGTGACGATAAAAGATGGGTGGGGGAATGAATTTTATTATCATTCGCCTGCGCCGTATCAGGGGTACATTTTGTGGAGTTCTGGGCCTGATGGGAGGACATTTCCCCCGTTTGTGGCGCGTGATCAATTGACAGAAGAGGGGAAGAAGTATGCGGCGGAGTGGACGGCGGATGACGTCATTAGTTTGCGCAATTAAGGATAAAGGAAGGAGAGAAGAGAGATGAAAAAAGGATTTACATTGATTGAGATGTTGGTGGTGATAGGGATTATTGCCTTATTGGCTGGTGCTAGCATTGGTGGGTATTCGGCGGTGACGAAGATGGCGGAGCGCACGAAGGCGCAGGAGCTTGTGTCGAATGTGGTGACGGCGCTTGGCGGGATTTATCAGACGGATGGGCAGTGGCCGAAGAGGTTGGCGACGGTGGGCGAGACGGGCGGAAAGCTGGATGAGGACCATGCGATTTTGTTGCAAGGTTATTTTTCGTTGAATGTGTACAATGATAAGCTTATAGGGCTTGATCAGTTTGGGATTGTGACGCCGTGGGCGACGGCGGCGTTGAAGGCGAGCGGGAAGAGCGCGTCGAAGAATACGGTTGTGTCGAGTGCGAAGGATGGGTCGCACACGGTTGAGGATCACATTGTGTGGTTTGCGGTGGATACGGATGGGGATGGGATTATTCGTGGTGCGAATGTGGGGGGCGAGAGTGTGAATGTGCGTGCGACGGCGATTGCGTGGTGTGCGGGGAAGGATGGGAAGATGGAGAGTTACACGGATGGGCTTAAGAAGGACGATATTTATAGTTGGTCGTATGGGCAAACGAGGGGGGTCAAATGAAGAAGCGCGGATTTACGATTGTTGAGCTCGTGATGGTTGTTGGGATTCTGGCGGTCCTGTTGACGATGGTGACGACGGCAGCGAGTCAATCGCTGAAGGCGTCACGTTCGAAGCGGATGGACGCATTGATCAGCATTGTGCAGACGGGGCTTGCGACGTATTACGCGCAGAAGGGTGAATGGCCGGGGACGGTGGGGCAGAAGATTGCGAATGGTACTTTGAAAGGGAACTCCAATAAAGAAGGCGCGAATAATCAGACCGACGAGGATTTGTATGTGCTTGATGGGGCGGAAGTGCGCGACATGATAAAGGACATGGTCGATGAGGCGAAGAAGGGGAATCCGGTGATGGATTTGTCGGGATTATTTGTGTCGCGTAATTCTGGAGAGACGGGGCAGAAGGGTTTGGGGCTTGATTTTATTACGGCGATTCGAGGGACGAAAGAGACGGCGCGAAAGATGAAGACGGCGGAGATGTATTATGGGTATCCGTGTCCAGATACGGGGTATTTTCGGCGATTCAAGATTGTGTATTCGATTCCGACGGATCAGATGACGGTTTCGAGACAGGATAACGATACCAAATGAAAAAAGCATTTACATTACTTGAGCTCTTAGTTGTGATGGGGATTATTGGCCTCATGGGGACGATATCTGTTGGCGGGTATCGAGCGATGCAGCGTGGCATGGAAGAGCGTGGCGTGTTGCAGAATGTGAACACGATGTTGCGCGCGGCGTATCAGCGTGCGCAGATTGATCGGCAGCCTGTGGCGGTTTACTTTTGGAATGAGACGTTGCAGGAGTCGACGGCGGATCAAGATGAGATTGTGGTGGGGCGTGCGGTGGCTGTTCGGCGGTATGGGCGTTTTTCGGATGTGGCGGAGGGGTGTCTTATAGATGAGTTTGCGGATTTGAATTTGATGTATCAGACGTCGTCTCAGAATGGGAGTACGGCGACGATGTATATTTATCCGATGGATGATGCGGGCGATAAGAATTTCCATCGGTCCTGTGTTTTGCGTGCGATTAAGGATTGTACGGAATCGGTGACATTTTTGACGAGCGCGGACAAGACGGAGAAGATTGATGGGTCGTCGACGAGCTCAAACTCGTCGACGGGGAGTCGAGATGTGCCGGTCAAAAGAAATCGTCCAGTCAAACTACGGGGACGCGTGATGTGTTGCGGTACGGATTTGAGATTAAGGACCAGGGTGGGGTTTCGTGGAAGCCTGGGATGGCGTATGGGATGGAATTTATGGAATTGACGTTGCCGAAGAATTATCTATTTGGGGCGAGTTATTCTTCGAGCATTCGGAATCCAGTTCAGGCGATTGACAAGTTTGTATTTGGGGTGAATAAGCATACGGGGAGTTCGAGTTCGGGCATATCTGGGGGGAGTTCTGGTCAGACGATTGAGATTTGTGCATTGCGTCAGAAGGGCGCATCTTTGGAGAGGTTCACGGTTGGGAAAACATCAGATCCAGCGGAGAAGTTGAAATGAGGAAAGCGTTTACATTGATTGAGGTGAATTTGGCGATGCTCGTGATGGCGACGGGTATTT
>CAVIVB010000173.1:0-656 GCA_963645785.1 bacterium | reverse complement strand
GCATTTGGGTATCGAGAGAGCCGAGAGAGCCGCGAAGATGTGGCCGCGGCGGCTTTTGCGGATGCGGTGATTAGTCCGTTGGTGATGGCGATTACCGCGACAAATTTGAAGTGGAGCGTATTTAGGGATTTGGAGAGCAGACCGAGCGACATGGGTTGGGCTGATTATCTTGATGATACAACGGGTGTTGTTGAAGAGGATCCTGAGAATCGGGCGCGGGGTGTTTTTTCGTATGTGATGACCACGCTTGGGGCGGGAGGAAATGGAGTTGCGACGGCATTTCCGACCGCGGCGAAAGATGGCGCGGGGATGAGTTGTGGGCTTGTTGTTTTGCATATTAAAGATTCGCCGATTGTGCGGATTGGTTTTCGTGCGACGAAGATGCCTGGCACCTTATTAGCGATGCCTTTGTTCTATACAGAGGCACGCTTTCAAGGAGTGGTAGATAAGAAGGATGAGAACGAATGAAGAAGGGATTTACGATATTGGAGCTACTTGTGGCGAGCTTGTTGCTCGGCATGCTGACGACGATTTTGACGATGATTTTCAATCAATCGTCTATTGCGTGGCGGACGGGCACGGCGATGGTGGCGGACTTGGATGTGGTGCGAGACAACATTGCCGAGGTGCGAGAAGAAGCGGATAATGCTTTTACC
>CAVIVB010000172.1:3139-4256 GCA_963645785.1 bacterium | reverse complement strand
GTGCCGCGACGAGAAGAATGCACCCCACCTTGAAGGAGAACTTCAGGTGAAGACTCGTCCCTTTCGCTTTGGACTTGCCACGCTTTTTCCGTTGCCGTTCGCTCATAAGTCGTCCCCCAGCTCGATGCGAATGGTTCGACTCTTCTTCATTCGTTCGAGCTCTGGATCATCTTCATCCATGCCGTGACGCTTGACGTCATCAGAGGAACGATTATCGGGCACGATAAAACGTGCGCCGCACGCGGGGCATTCCGCTTCTTCGCCAATCATATCGGGGGAAGCTTCAATGGCCGTGTGGCAGTTTTCGCAAAGAAAACTCGTGAAGTATTCTTCGTTCATTTTGCAAGTTTCGTTTGGCTCCGCCAGGCGTAGTACTTGGCGAGTTTGAGTTTAGATGCGGCTTCTTCATCGCAAAAGATCCAGGCATCGTTATGGGCTTGCAGGGCAGAAGCAGTGCAGAATTGGCTCATGCCACCTTCCACACAACCAGCAATCGCATTCGCTTTGTTCTTACCAAAGGCGAGAAGAATGATCTTTTTCGCTTCGCAAATCGTTCCAACGCCCATCGAAAGCGCGCGGGTCGGAACAGCCTTCAAATCACCTTTGAAGAAGAGACGTGCATTATCCTTAATAGTAGACGGCGTCAAATAGACAACACTCGTACGGCTCTTGAGCGAGGTGCCCGGTTCATTGAAGGCAATGTGACCGTCCGAACCAATACCAAGAACTTGGATATCGATGCCGCCGGCCTTCTTGATTTGGGCTTCATACGCACGGCATTCACGCTCAGGATTCTTAGCCATGCCGTTGAGAACGTGCGTGTTCGAAAGCTTAATATCGATCTTCTCGAACAAATTCTTGTTCATGAAGTAGCGATAGCTCTGGTCGTGCGTACCCGGAAGCCCGACGTATTCATCAAGATTCCACGTGCGAACACTCTTATAGGAGACCTTCTTCGCCTTGACGGCCTTGGCCATTTCATTGTACATCGGAACGGGAGTTGACCCCGTCGCGAGGCCAAGTACGATCTTCGGATTGGCTTGAACCGCCTCAGTGATCATGTCAGCGGCAAGCTTTGAAGCTTCCTCTTTTGTTTTGCAGACTACGATTTCCATTT
>CAVIVB010000172.1:0-3015 GCA_963645785.1 bacterium | reverse complement strand
CTTCCTTTTGTTGTGGTTAATAAAATGTCAGTCAATATAAAGTGCTGGAATGTTCATCGGCTTGCGCGGGCCTTTCATCTCGGTCACAGCAGGCTTCGCCGCGGGCTCTTCAACTTTGGATACGCGAGACGCAACCTCTTGCGTCGGCGTGTCCTTTGCGGGCGCCGTCATCGTCGCACGATAAAGTGCACGCACACCAATAACAAGCCCCCAAATAATCAGAAGAATGACCACGACGAGAGACGCCATTCGCCAAAGAGATGGCGGCACATCGGGAAGATCCATCGAAGGCATGTGGAACGTGCGCTTCGGCTTCGCGGGCTTTTCTTCTGAAAATGGAGGCGGATCAAAAAGTGGATCTGAATAACGCGAGGTCTTCGGCGCGGCAGATTTGGGCTGCTCAACCTTGGGTTGCTGCAACGAAGGCGATGGCGTGGGCTCATGAGACAGCGACGATGGAATAGACGAATGTACCGTCGTCGGCTGAGACGAAAGCAAACTTTCAAGTGGCAATTCTGCCGCGACAGGCGCCACCGGTGCGCGTTCAGGCTCAAGCGCAGGCGCAGGAATTGGTTCACTCACGCGCGGAACTTCTGCCGCGGGAGCCGAAGACACAACACGTTCACTCGAAATAGATGAAGACTCCGCGGAAGGGGCTGGCACTTTCTCCCCACGTTCAGCAGGCGTCTTACCAACCGAGTAAAGACGCATGAATTCATCAACATACGCCTTCGCATCAAGTCCCACAGCTTCGCAATAAAGTTTCACAAATCCGCGACCATAAATGGGTGCGACAATCTTCTTGAAATTCTCTGCCTCAAGCCCCTCTACGACTTGCGTCATGAGATGCGTCTTTTCAGCAACTTGCGAACAAGTCAAGCCCTTTAATTCACGAGCCGCTTTGAGTTCTTTGCCAAACTCCATCATACATGTTCCTCCTGTGTAAGTGAATCGTCGGTTTCATAATTGGTTGAAATGGTTGATTCTCCCTCACCTTGAAGCGCATCTCCTGGTTCCGCGTCCGCGGCACTCTCCGTAGGTGCGGCGACGCTTGACACATCTCCACCATTAAAAATGGCCATAAGCTGATCTTGCGACATCAAAATCTGCCGCGGTCCCGCGCCACGCTGTGGTCCAATCACACCCGCATCCTCAAGCTTATCGCAAAGGCGCGCGGCATGATTGTAGCCAATTCCAAGACGCCGTTGAAAGTGCGAGGTCGAAGCGCGTTGTGTATTGATGACGCACTCAAGCGCACGTTTATAAAGATCTGCATCTTCCGCTGCTTTCACAGTCGCAGCGCCTTGTGCATCTTCTTCGCCATCCGCCTTTTGATTATCGGGATCGTCTGTATTATCGGCAAATGGATCTTCAACAGACGCCTCCTTAACCTTGCCCAACTTGTCTGCAAACTTCTTATCAAATTGCGTCGAGGAATGTTCCTCAATGAAGCCTGTGATGCGCGCAATCTCATCATCACTAATCCACGCGCCTTGCGCACGCACGAGAAGCCCATCCTTTGAACGGAAAAGCATGTCGCCACGACCAATCAAATTCTCCGCGCCCGCATCATCAAGAATCGTGCGCGAATCAACCGCAGAGGCCGTCTTGAACGCAACACGTCCCGGAATGTTTGCCTTGATCGTGCCTGTGATAACCTTTGCATCTGGCCGTTGCGTCGCAAGAATAAGATGGATACCCGCCGCACGAGCCTTCGCCGTCAAACGACTAATATCCGGTATAACATCCTTCGCGTTCGTTGCCATCAAATCCGCCACCTCGTCAATAATGATCACAATGTATGGCACCGTACGCGGCAAATCCGAATTGATCTGCTCGTCCGCTCCAAACATATCCGTTTGCGTAATCACCTTACGATGATTGAAATCATAAATGTTGCGAACACGTGCGCGTGCAAACATCTTCAAGCGTTTCTCCATCTCCGCGACCGCCCAATGAAGCGAGAAAATCACTTTTCGGTTATCCGTAATGACTGGCACAAGCAAATGTGGAATAGATGCATACGCCGTAAACTCAACACTCTTCGGATCAACCATAATGAACTTCAGCTGCTCCGGCGCGCGCGTCATCAAAAGTCCATTAATAAGTGAATTCAAACAAACCGACTTGCCTTGCCCCGTTGCGCCCGCCACCAGCATGTGCGGCATCGACGCAAGGTCCGCCACAAGATCGCGTACTTCGTCACAACCGGCCCTTGAACTGTATAACTGAGCGTCGCATCCACACCAAAGATCTTCAATGTGTCAATGAGACGCCGAGACATCTCCGAAACATCCCCATGGTCCGCCGTCACATTCGGAATCGGGTTCAACAAATCAACCGGTGGCAAAACATACGGCCGATTATCAACCACTTCATCAACCTCTTCCGCGGCACTCTTCCCACGCTGCTCAGCCTGTGCCGCCGCTCTCGCCGCCGCAGCAGCCGCACGCAAACTCGCAAGCTCATCCGCCGCCGCGCCCGTCGACGCCGAACCCGCATCCACCCCACGTGCCGCCGCGCGCTCCAACTTTGCACGCTCCTTCGCCGCACGCATCTCTTCCTTATGACGCAACTTCTCTTCCTTCGCCAAACGCTTTTCTTCCTCGCGTTGCCGCTTCGCCTCCGCCTTCGCCGCCACCGCCGCGCGCGCCGCCGCATCCAACTCCGCATCCTCTTCCCCCGTCCGCTCATCCTTCGCCGTCGCCCACGAAAACGTACCCACCGCAATCGCACGCAACGTCTCCATCCCAACAATCCCAATAAGCGACGCAAACGCAAATATCGACATGAATATCGACGCTCCAAAATCACTCAACAACGGCGCCATCAACCGCGTCATCAATAAATACCCAACAACACCTCCCGCGTTCGACACATTCTGCGACTCCAACACCGCCGCAATCCCCGGCGCATGCCCCTGCCCCACCTGCATCAAACACGCAAGCGAAATCAAAAACGTGCAAATCCAAACCGTCCGCGTCAACGTCAAAAAACGCCGCCCCGTCACGCGCG
>CAVIVB010000171.1:0-4288 GCA_963645785.1 bacterium | reverse complement strand
CTGAAGTGTGGTAAGCAACCACTTTGTTAACTGTCCGCACTTTGGGCAGATTCCATATATTATATCATATTTTGAACCCAACCGCAAGGGGGAAAATGCTTTTTCCCCCAACTTTCTGCTTTACGCGGCACTTTTCACACATCCGCGGCACTTTTCTGCCATATACCGCGGTTATTCAATTGTCACCGCACCCACAGCCTTCTTAACCGCGGCACTTCCAAATCCCTTACCCTCTATCATCACGCCCGTCACCGACGCCGTCACCGCCTTCGCCTTGCCTCGCTTCTCTACATACGCCTTGAACGACCCCGTGAAAATTCCCGTCTTCGCCTTGTACGTCAGCTTCAATCCAGACGGATTTTCCCTCAGCTTGTCTTCATCCACTTCGCCATCCTTCGTGACCACCTGCCCCGCCTTCGGCAAAACCCACTTCGTCCCCTTCGCCGTCACCTCAATCCCATCCGGCAAATACTCACTGTACACCGCCTCATCATCACCAACCGCATTCAAAAATGTCGCCCCATCCACCATACTAAACTCCGCCGCCCCATCAAAAGACCCCACCTCGCCACATTCAACATCGTCCCCAAGCCCCACAACATCACACGCCTCCTCCGTACGCTTCACAACACAACAAAGCGCGGCACCCTTCTTCGTGTAGACAATCGGCAAGCACGTGTTGCCCTCACCATCCACCACCAGTTGCGCACGCGTGCTCACCTTCTGCCCATCAATAACGCCCACAACCGTAACCTTGCCCTTCGTCGTCAGACTCAGCGACAACGTGTTATATCCAGCACCATCCTCATCCATCCACGCAACACCAACCGGCGTCCCCCATATCTGCCGCGCCTTCTTCGCCACGACCTGATCCACACCGTCCTGTGACGTAAACACATCGCGCATCGCCACAACCTCATACTCTCCAAACGTGCCTTCCGCCGCGTCCATCGTGAACGCAAGCGCCAACTCGCTCCCATCTTTCGCCGCCACCTCCAACTCGCCCTCATCCAAATCAAGCTCCCCCTTAATAACAACCTTCTTCTCGCCCACAATCTGTATCGTCGCCGTCACCACACTCGTCACCAAACCCGTCTTCTTATTCGTCTTTTGCTTCCCAACCTTCACTTGTATCGTCCCCGCAACCACATCATCCGCTCCCAATAAATACCCGCTATACGTCTGCGCCCTCACAAAATAAAGCTCCGTCCCATCGCCCTCTTCTCCGTCCTCTTCGCCCGCTTCCTCATCAAAACACAACGCATCATACGCGCGCCACGACCGAAGCGCCTGCGAACCAAAATCCATCGTGCACGAAAACGACACCTTCGCCTCGCCCGCGTCATACTCAAACTCGTGCGCGGCCGCAATATTCCCCGCCGCCTCTCGCGAAATAAAATAACGACCTTCCTCACCCTCTTCCAACGCATGATTCAATATCAACGTATAAAATACAAATGAATCCGCCGCGCGATTCTCCCGCGTCGCATACTCCTCTGGCAAACTCGTGCTCACGCGCCAACTCACATCATTCCCATCCGCACTCCCCGCGCCAACCTTGTAATCCACACGCCCAGCCTCAATCAGCGAATGAATCCGACTATACCGCGCCGTCTCAAACGCCGCACGCATCCGCGCAACCGACACCTTCGCCGCGTCCATCAAAATAAATTCCCACTCGCCCATCTCAGTCCCCCCAGCTGCCTCAGCCACCTTCGTCCCACCCCACTCAAACGCCACCTCATCCAGCTCGTCCTCATCCGCACTGCCATCCGTCGCCTCAAACCCATACGCGCGCCACGAAAGCGCCTGCAAACTAAACCCAACCTTGCACACATACGCCACATCCTCCCCAGTCTCCTGCCTCTTCACAACCTCACTTTCAACTTCCTTCGTCACCATGTAGCACCCTGCCTCATTGTCCACAAGCCCATGATTCAAAATCACCGTGTAAAACCGCGGCACTTCCCCTCCTTCTCCCCACGCACCTTCCGCACCGTACTCCTCAGGCAAATCCTCTCCATTCACACTCCACGATGCCCGCGCACGTGTGTTCGTCGACCCGCCAGAACTCTCAGACGCCGTCGCCTCCGTCACAAATCCCCTCACCAAAAGCTCGCTCACCTTCACAAAATTCGACGCCGTAAACGCCGCCTCCACCTCTTCCGCTGCCGCCTTCTCCGCGTCCATCAAATACACCTTCCATTCGCCTGCACTCGCCCCACTCGACGCAACCTCAACACCAGACCCCGTCCACTCAAGCGCCATCAACGTGCCATCACTCTCCCCTTCATCATCCCCATCATCTGTGCCCGAATCATCCCCTCCCGCATCACCCTGACCACTATCATCCCCTCCAGATGAACTCTTCGTAATCGTATACGCCGTCCACGCCAAATTCGACACACTCCCAAACGGCGCCATGCACAAACTAAACGCACTCGCTATGTTCGTCTTCTTAATACTCGTAATCGCATATTTCCCAGACTTGTTCGTAAACCGCCGATTGAATATCACCGTGTAAAAACTCAAACTCTCTCCCTCGCTATACTCCCACGCCGTGTACGCCTTCGGCAAATACCCCTCATAATTCCACCCAGTCGCCCCACTGACCTGGTACACCCGCCCCGTCGTCGACGCCACAAGCCCATTCGTTATCACCGCGGCAATCTTATCATAACTCGTCTGGCTCAGCGCCTCCTTCATCGCCTTAATGCTCACCTTCGATGCATCCATCAGCTTGATATCCCACGCCGTCACATCCGCCGCCTCACTCCCATTCGTCGGCAATTGTGTCCCAGTCCAAAAAAGTTGAACCGACCCCGCCTCGGGATCCCGAATCGGCTCCACCTCCTCGTCCGGCTCACCCGCACTCGAATCACTCAGCTCATACGCCGACCAACTCATGTTCGTCTGACTCCCAAACGCCAAGCGCCACTCATTCGAACTCACCACCTCAGGCTCCAAATACCCTGTGTACGCATAATACCCACTCCTCCCCGCGGCAATCTTCCGATTGAAAACCATCGTATAAAACTGCGCGTTCGTCACGCTCGCCACATCAATCGTGTTCGTCCAAATCCCCTCATATCGCCAACTCCCATTCGTCACGCCAGCCACACACTCAACCATCCCCGTCGTCGACGCAACTCGCCCAGCCTTAATAAGCCCCGCAAGCTCACTGTAACTCCCATTCCATATCGCCATCAATACCGCACCCGGACTCGCCACGCTCGCATCCAACAACTCCACCTCCCACTTCGCCGCGTTCGTCACCGCCGAGCGCCCAAACGGCACACCCGCTCCACCCCACGTAAGCGCCACCACATTCGTCCCCACCACCTCTTCCTCAGCCCCCCCAGACCCAATCGTGTACGCACCCCACGTTTTGTCGCTCAAAATCCCAAAATCAAACGTCATCGCCCCATCCCCATCAATCTCCCCTTGCTCAACCCCCGTCATCAAATACGACCCACTCGTCCCATCTATCGCATGATTCAATATAAGCGTATACGCCCGACTCGCCCCAGCCTCACGCGCCACATTCGTGCACGCCCCATCATACACCCAACTCACCGTCTGGTCTCCAACCACCGTCGTGCCCTCGACCTTCGACACAATCCCAGTCGTCGAAACAATCAACGCATTCGTCAAACACGCCTGTATCTCCTCCATGTCCCCTTTGATAAATGTGGAACGCATCTTCGCAACACTCACCTTCGACGCATCACAAAGCCGAATCTCCCACGCCGCCACATTCGTCAGCACACTCGACGACGCCCACACATCCGCGCCAGCCCAAATAATACGAACCGCATTCGTCGAACTCTCCTCTCCGAATACGCCCCGCATGCTCAACGCACACGCAAACATCATCGCCAACACAATCTTCAAAATTTGTTTCATTCGTCTCTTCTCCTAGCCTTCTCCTAAAACAAAGAATACCCATATTATATCATATTCCGCGCCAACTCTCAAGCCCATTCTCCAAAAAATCTTCACTTCGCCTTGCCGCGCCCTCTCCCGCTCATCCGCCGCGCCCTAGCGTCGATGGTCAAGCTGTGCTTGATCAAAATCCGCCGCGCACTCTCCCCAAAACCCACCAAACTTTTCATGCCTTTCAACTGCGCTGTAGCGGAGGCGTTAGCCGAAGCCTTTTGCTAGCATCGGAGTTAAATTAAAAACGAAAGGAGGTTGTATGAGTTGGAAGAAAATTCTTGAGGCGTTGTATGGGTTCCTAGGGGCGCTCTTAGGCGCGCTTGCAGGAGCTGGCTGTTCACTTCTTGGA
>CAVIVB010000170.1:0-4289 GCA_963645785.1 bacterium | reverse complement strand
ACCCGAACTTTTTGCAGACGGTGGAGCTGGATGACCGCGGCGATTTTGCTTGGGCGAAGGATTCGTATTCGTCATTTATTTGTGCCGCGGCGTTTGCGCAGATGAGCCGTATTTTATCAAAGTTCCCGAAGTATAAAAAGAGCGCGGCAGATTTTTTGGAGCGGGCGAAGAAGGCGTATAATTGGGCGGTGGAAAATCCATCGGTGATCAAGGATGACCCCGTTGCGACAGGCGGATACAACTATTCGACGCGGGCGTATGCGGCGAGCGAATTGTTTCATACAACGGGTGACGAAAAGTATCATGCGGACTTCAAGATGTACACGCCATGGTCAAAGAATCCTGACGCATTGATTCGTATTCATCGTAAGTATGAATTGCAATTGGCCGCGTATTCGTATGTTTTGATTGATCGCGAGAAGGCCGACCCCGCGTTGTGGGACACGGTTCTCAATGTGATTCGCCGCGAGGCTGATTTCTACATTGAAGGTTCATCGAAGATGGGCTACAAGTTTGTGCGTCATCCCGAAGCGCCGATTACGTGGGGCACGGGCGCGTATGAGATGTATGCGATGTTGCCTGCGTGGATGTGGGCGAAGACAGGCGAGCAAAAGTATTACGATTGGTTGATTCGTTCGTGTGATAACACGCTGGGGGCGAATCCGCTGGGGCTGTGTTGGATTACGGGTTTGGGCGAGCGCACGATTCGGTGCCCCTTGCATAACAGTCGGTATCGCGATACGGGTTTTCCTGTTGCTGGGTTGCAAGCGCAAGGACCGAATCAACGCGGCGAAGGCTACTCCTGGACGGCGTGCGCGTATCCTCGGTTTACGGGCAAACTTGCTATCATGTATGCGTTTTCGGATTTGCATTTCGCAATCGCGATGGACGAGCCGACGGTTGACAACATGGCGTATTCGTTCTTCGTTTTCAGCTTGATTGCCAAGTAAAGGAAAAGGGGCCATTATGAAAAAGGTATTTTTCATTCTTGTTTCTGTGCTGTCTGTCGTGAGTGTAAAAACTGCCGCGGCGCGTCCAATCGTTACGCTTGAGAAAATTGAATCTTCCTCCACGCCGCCTGACGTTGTACGCATTGCGGGGCACTCCCACACCTGTCGTAAGGAAGGCGTCACGATGCCACAAACATTTGAGCGTTTGCACGAATGGGCGACGCGCAATCACGTGGATGCGTTGGGGCTGGGGAGCCCTTGGTCCGTCACAAATGCCGCGCTTACCCGCACGTATGAAACGACTGCTCGCGATGCTTATTACGCTGGGATTGACCGCGAAAAAATTGCCGCGGAGACGGCCGCACAAAGTGCCGCGCTCATCCAAGAGGCAAACTCGATTCCAGGCAATCAAACGCTTTTCTATATCGACAACGAAACGCCCAAATCGCGCTATGGTCACATGTGGTACGTGGGCTTCAAAGTGTGCGTTCCGAATTGGCATGACTACAGTCAAGATCGCGCCGTTTGGTATTCGCCTTTGGATGATGCGACGGCTGAAACAAATGCGCTTACGCGTGGCCCGCACAAGCGCCGCACCTACGTTGAAGTCGTGAAAGAACAACGTGCCGCGGGCGCACTTTGCATTTGGGCGCATCCCACCAGTTGGTGGACCACGAATGGCGACCCGAATGGCCCCTTCGTCACAAATATTGCCGCGGACATGATTCCTCAACTTTTGATTGATGGCTTCCTCGATGGTCTCACCGTGCAAGGCTACGACGCGTATCATCGCGATTATCAAGCGCTTTGGTTCGGCCTCCTCAATCTTGGCTATCGCGTGCCAGGCTTCGCTGAGCTAGACATTTCAATCGGCCACAACATCACGGGCAAGGATACGACCTTTTTCAATCTCGTTCCCGCGGCAGATTTGCCGCGCCCCTTGGCCCTCACAAACATCATTTCTACCTTGCGCGCGGCACGCCACACCATGTCGTCGGGTCCCATCCTCTTCTTTTCGGTGGATGGACAGGAACAAGGCTCCACGCTCAAATCCATCGATGGTATGACGCATACAGTTCATGTTCAAGCCTTTCCTGCGCCTGGTGAAAAGACGCTTTCGCGTGTGGAACTTCTCGGACGCAAAGGTGAAATTCTCGCCGTTGTCAAAGACTTCCCCGGCGGCACAATTACGTGGCGCGTGAAAGGTGACGATGCGGGCGAGGCGCTTGTCGTGCGGGCCTTTGGTGAACACGATGCGGACTACCTTTATAAGGCCCAACAGCGCGTCCAACATTGCGCGATTACAAATCCGATTTGGCTTCGCACGGCGGCCTTTCCAGAGCCCGCGGCAATTGTTCCGCGCATGGACCACATGTCCAACCCGAAGGTTCGTGCGCTGATGGACTACCTTGCCAAGGGTGAATTCCGCAAGGACTTCCCCGGTTGCACGCCTGGTGTTGTTCCATTCGAGGCTTTTCGGATTGAAGAATTCCGCCGCGCCCTTCAAGAAGATTGAATGCGCGCTTTACGCCTTGCGCCGAATGCGTGCGATGATGCGCGAAGCGCCCAAATTCTTGAGACCCAATGCGAGTAGGATTTTTCCTAATAAGTGCCGCGATTCGGCCTCGACTTCCACAATCTCGATGCCTTCCGCTTCGCAGAGCGCACGGAAATCCTTCAGCGTAATGCAGTGAATATTCGGCGTGTCGTACCATTGGAAGGGGAGTTGCTTCGAGACGGGCAAGCGCCCTGTCAAGCCCAACGTCAAGCGAATGCGGTATGCGGCAAAGTTCGGAAACGAAACAATCGCCTCATCCGCAATGCGCAACGCCTCATGCAACACGCCGCGCGGATTCTTCACCTCTTGCAACGTGTCGGAAATAATCGCGAGATCATAATGCTTATCTGGCACCATTTCCAAGCCTTCGTCCGCATCTTCCCAATACATGTTGTGGCCATCGGCAAGCGCTTCCTCAAACGGCTCGACATCAATCTCGATGCCATCGCCTTTCACATTCTTGCGCTTCCTCAGCACATTCAAAAGCGACCCATCGCCGCACCCCACATCCATCACGTGCGCATTTGGCTTCACCATCCGCTCGATGTTCGCGTACATCTTTTCCTGGCTCGCCGTCACCTTCGTCTCGCGCGGACGCAAAAATCCGCCCACCAACTTTGACAAGTCATCAATATCCGTCAAGAACGAATCATGCCCCGTGCCACTTTCCAAATGGCAGTACGAAACATCCTTCCCATTCTTCATCAGCGCGGCAGTTATTTCCCGACTCTGCCATTCCGTAAACAAAATATCGCCCTGATACGAAACAACCAAACATTTCGCCTTCACACGCTTGAACGCCTCATCCAAACTGCCCCACTTATCGCACGGATCATACAAATCCATCGAACGCGTGATGTGCAAATAACTATTCGCATCAAAACGCTTGACGAATTTCATCGACTGATAATCGAGGTAGCTTTCAATCTGGAAGTACGTCTTGAACAATCGGTCGCGCTCTTTGCGGTCGGCATCTGGCGCATTCACAAAATTATCCTGCAGGCGCCGCGCAAACTTCCTTTGCAAGAGTTCACGCGACAAATAGGTGATGTGCGCGAGCTGGCGCGCCGCCGCCAGCCCCGCCTTCGGACCTTTCCCATCGCCCTCCAAATAATAATCGCCATTCTTCCAATTCGGATCGTCCGTAATCGAATTGCGACTCATCACACTAAACGCAATCGCCTGCGTATTCAATGAAGCCGACGTCGCGATTAGACAGACTTTCTCCATCTCATCCGGATAGCGCGTCATCCAATTGACGACCATAATGCCGCCATAACTGCCGCCAATGAGCGCGGCTAAGCGCGTAATTCCGAGCTGCTTTAGCAACATGCGATACACATCCACCGCATCATCAAAGGTGTATTGCGGAAAACTCGAACCATACGGCTTGTGCGTCATCGGATTCGTCGACATCGGCCCCGTCGTCCCACTGCAACCGCCCAGCACATTCGCACACACAATATGAAAGTACCGCGTATCAATCGCACGCCCCGCGCCAACCATTCCTTCCCACCATCCACTCGGCTTCTCTTCCCCCGGCTTAATCCCCGCCACATGCGAGTCCCCCGTCAACGCATGACAAATGAAAATCGCATTATTGCCCGTAAATGGAGCCCCGCATTCCTCATACGCAACCTCAATTTCAGGCAACACGCCACCGTATGAAAGCTTGAATCCACCTTCCGGCAATTCCAACTTCATCTTCTTCAATTCAACGATACCGACACCTTCGTTCATAGAAACGCGTATTATACCATATTCACGGCCGAATTGCAAGG
>CAVIVB010000169.1:0-4294 GCA_963645785.1 bacterium | reverse complement strand
GCCGCCCGCGACAATTTTGTTTGTTCCGATGATGTAGATGACGCGCTGGGGGCCGTAGATGGACGCGGCGACGCGGTTGCCAGTGCCGTCGATATTGATGATGCGTCCATCGGTTGTGAGGGCGTTGGCGCTGAGGAGGAAGAGGTCCATGACAGTTTGGTGGTCGCGGATATCTTTACCGAGCGCGGCAATTTTTTCGCGGAGGCCGAGGGCTTTGACAGATTCGCTGCCGCCCCAGCCGACGCTTGTGGCGTGTTGGGCTTCGGAGAGGACGAGTGCGGTGGCTTCTTCTGGGGTCGCGGCGATTTTGACTTCGTAGTCACGTGCACGAAGGGCCGCGGCAATTTTTTCGAGTTGTTCGTTCATGGTTGTGGTTCCCTTGTTTAGGTTAGGTTTAGTTTAAGATGGACATAGCGAGAGCGATGACGATGGGCATGGTGAGGATGGAGGCGAGGGTTGTGCCGCTGACCATGCCGACGGAGAGGTCGACATCACGATTGAATTTGGCGGCGAACATGGTGACCATGGCGGCGACGGGCGCGGAGGCGGCGGTGACGAGGGAGAGCATCATGGTGTGGTTGAGGGAGGCGCGGAAGGGGAAAAGTGCCGCGGTGAGGAGGAGGGGCGCGAGGAGGAGGCGGAGGGCGGCGGCGAGGTGTGCCGCGTGATTTGTGGCGAGGGCTTTGAGGTGGGCGCCGGCGAGGTAGTAGCCGATGACGAGCATGGCGAGGGGCGTGTTGAGTTCGGAGAGCATGTGTACGGGTGTTGCGAGGATGGCGGGCAGGCGGAGCGAGGCGAGGAAGAAGGTGAGGCCGAGCGCGAGGCCGATGGTGCCGGGATTGAGGAAGGCTTGGGTGTAGGCGTGGGGCGCGGCAGATTTGCCGCGGGCGGTCATGAGGCCCCAGCTCCAGATGACGAGGTTGAAGGTCGCGACGTAGATGATGCCGAAGAAGACGCCTTCATCGCCGAAGACGGCTTGTTCGAGTGGGATGCCCATGAAGCCGGCGTTGGAGAAGACGATGGAGAGGCGTAGGACGGCAGAAGAGCGTTCATCTTTTGTGCGGACGGTGAGATAGGTAAGGGCGATGAGCGCGAGGTGAAGGGCGATGACGATGAGGAAGGCGAGGGTGAGTTGGGTGAGCGCGGCAGAATTGAAGGGGCGTTGGAAGACGTCAATGATGAGGCAAGGTGTGACGAGCCAGATGAGGACGTTGACGATGCCGCGGACGGAGAAGGGGCCGATGAGTTTTGTCCAGCGGCAGATGGCGCCGATGGAGATGAGCGCGAAGAGGATGGCGACTTGCTGGGCGACGATGAGGAAGTTTTGCATGATTAGTCGAAGTCGCGCAAGGCGTCGAGAATGGCGTCTGGCGTGATGGGTTTGCCTTTTACGCGTAGGACGATGAGGCGGCCGATGAGGGCGCTTTCGAAGTCGGAAAGGCGCACGCCATCTTTGCGGTCGTTCAAGATGCGAATCAAATCGGCGGAGGTCAATTTTTCTTTTTCTTCTTTTTTGGGGATGAAGAAGTTTGTGAAGGCGACGCCGAGGATGGTGAGCGGGCGGAGGATGATTTCGATGACGCGATAGATGGGCGCGAGGAAAAGGATGCGCCGTAAGGGGCGCGCCGCGCAAAGGAGTTTGGGCATGAACTCGGATGTGTAGAGGACGAGAAGTGCCGCGAAGAAGCTCGCGATTGATTGGGCGCGAGAATCGGAGCAGGTCGCCAAAATAAGTGCCGCGGAAGCAGATGAATAGGTGACGTTGGCGATGTTGTTGCCGATGAGCAAGGTCGTCGTCGTGGTGGACATATCGGAGATTGCTTTTTGAACGATTTTGGCTTTGCGCGAGCCTTCACGCGCGAGGTGTAAAATGCGCCCGCGGCTCACGGAAAGAAAGCCTGTTTCCGCACCAGAAAAGAAGGCCGAGAAAGTTAGCGAGATAAGAATCGTCAAGACTAAAAGGATAATTGTAATCATTCGTCATCCTCCTCTGTGCGCACAATGGCTTCGTCTGTTTCGTTGAGAATTTCTTCGTCGGATTCGACATCGGGATGTTTGAGGACTTCAAGTTTGACAAGCGTGACGCGGCGGTGGCGGCGTTTGAGGACAGTTGCGCGGCAACCATCCGCTTCGATTTCTTGGCCAACATGTGGGAGACGTTCGGCGTGGAATTGCAACCAGCCCGAAAGGCGGTCGGCATCTTCTGCTTCAAGCTCAAGATCGAGCGCCCGATTGATTTCATCGAGGCTAGCGCGCGCGTCAATTTCCCATGTATTGGGGCCGACCTTGACGATAGCGGGTTCTTGGTCGGGACTACCAAAAACGCCTGGGCCGACGATGAGTTCAAGGACGTCATTGGGCGAGATAATGCCGGCGGTGCCACCATATTCATCGAGGACGACGGCGAGGGGCTTGCGGCTTTTGGCGAAGGTGACGAGGAGATCGTCGAGGGTTTGCGTTTCGGGAATGAAGAGGGCGTCTTCGGTTTGGCCGGTTGTTTTGTCGATGATGCCTTCGATGGCATCGGGCGTGCGGCGGAAGACGGGGAGGTAGCGGTGCTTGGCGTTCGCCAAAGTTTGCTTGCGGAATTCATCATCGCGATCAATATCGTAGCCTTCGATGTCGACGCGTGGCGTCATTTCATCGTTCGCGCACAGTTCGGAAAGACGCAAGACACCTTCGACCATTTCGGCATCCGCGGCAGAAACATCACCGCGCTCCGCGGCACTTTCGAGGACGGAGACAAATTCGCCATCGGAGAGCGCGCGGCGTTCACGTTCGAGTGCGGGCGCGAAGGCTTTCGAGGTGAAGCGCAAAATGTGGCTAAAAGGGGAAAGTACGCCGCGCCAAAAAAGGAGACACGGCGCGACAATGGGCGCGAGCGTTTCGGCGTATTTGAGCGCGAAACGTTTCGGCGTGATTTCACCAAAGATGAGGAGGAGGACCGTCATCACAGGAACGGCCAAATACGCCGCGCACGGAATGTAGGCATAAAAGAGGCGGTAGCCAATTGTGGAGATGGCGAAGTTCACAAACGTGTTGCCAACGAGCAAAGTCGAAAAGAGCATGGCTTGGTCGGCTAGGCACTTCGAGATGAGCGCATCGGCCCGACCGCCCTTGGCACGCAAGCGCGCGCGCGCGGCGGGCGTCAACGAAAATAGAACCGTCTCAGACCCCGAAAAGAATGCGGACAGCGCAAAGAGAATCGGCAACGCAATCGCGGCACAAATCATCATCGCGTTTACTTTAACTCCTTTAGAATAGAGACGCCGGCCGAACATCCAAGGCGCGTTGCACCCGCCGCGAGAAGGGCTTGCGCATCAGCCAATGTGCGAATGCCACCCGCCGCCTTGACGCCCATCGTCTTGCCAACGGCCTTGCGCATCAACTTCACATCGTGGACGGTTGCGCCGCCCGTGCCAAAGCCCGTCGACGTCTTCACAAAATCGAATCCCGCACTCTTTGCGAGCTTGCAAGCGAGAACCTTTTCTTCGTCTGTCAAATAGCAACATTCAATGATGAGCTTTGTGACAACGCCAAAGCCGGCTTCCTTGCTAATCGTATTCGCGTTTGCGAGTTCGAGTTCGAGCCCTTCGCGGACCGCGGCACTTTTTGCGGCCGTCTTGAGTTTGCGAATATCAAGGACGAAATCGAGGTCGAGTGCGCCATCATCAACCGCGACAACGGCTTCGTAGTTTTTGACTTCGGGCACATTTTGTCCGAGCGGAAAGCCAATGACGGTCCCGACGCGAATGCCCGAACCTTTCAGGCAATGCGCCGCGAGCGGCACTTGCACCGGGTTTACCATCGCACACGCGAAACGATACTTCTTCGCTTCGCGGCACAATTTGCGCACGGCATCCTCGTCACCTGCCGCTTTGAGGAAGGTGTGATCAATCAAATTTGCCAATTCTTCTCTTGTCATGAAAGTCAAATCCTTTTGAAGATTGTTTGGCGTATATTATACCATATTTCGGTTGAAGGCGCAAGTCTAGCTTATTGCATTTTGCTATTTTTGGGGATTGAATGTGCATCATAAATATGGTATAATATGTGGCGTCTCCTAAAGAATAGGAAGGAACACACAAATGAATCGAAAAGAGTTTATACAAGAAAGCGTTGCGTTTGCCGCGGTGAGCTTTGTTTCGACGGCGTGCGCGAAGGAATCATCTTCTACATCAAAGAAAGGTCAGGCTATGAAAGTTAAGACGACAAAGGATAAAGTTCTCATTGTTTATTTTTCGCGTAGCGGCAATACGCGGTATGCGGCAAATGCGTTCGCGAAAGAATTGGG
>CAVIVB010000168.1:0-4299 GCA_963645785.1 bacterium | reverse complement strand
CTCCAATAGGTGGGCTGCTTCTGAAGGACATGAAACAGGATTGGGAAGTTTGGAAGGTTTGGAGTGGTTTGGAAAGATTTTTATTCTGGGGGTTGACAAGGGGGTGTAAAATATGGTATAATACACGCATCAACATTTCGATAGGTTAAGGAGAGATAAAGAAAATGAAGAAGACGAAGAAGATATGGTTTCAGATGAGTGCCGCGCTTGCGGTTGCTTGGGTTGCGTCGTGCGGTTTCGCGGCGACGACGGTGAAGATTATCTCCAGTGCGATGCGGGAGAGTGATCCGACGATTATGGATGTTGAATATTGTGTGAAATCGGATTCGGCGAAGGTGGATACGCGGGCGTTGGCGTTTCAGGATGGGGTGAGGAGTTTTGCGAATGTGGTGCGGCCGGAGACGTTTTTGGACGGGAGTGTGATTGGCGATGGGGTCGCGGCAAATGTGACGAATAAATTTTCGTGGCGAGTTTCGGCGGATTGGAAGATTGATTTGGCGAAGGTGTCGATTGAGGTGTTGGCGAAGAAGCCAGGCGAGGGACTTGTCCCACTTCATTGGGTGACGATTTCGAAGAATGGGGAAGCTCCAGCATTGAGAGTTTCGACGACGGATTTGACGGATGCGCAGGCACTAGATGCCTTGTATTGGTTGTATGCAGATAAGGATGAAACGCTGACTTTGACGGATGGCGTGTTGAGTGATAAGAATGGGGCGTTGGCGAATGGGACTTCGATGATTAAATATACGTATACGTGGACAAAGAATTATATCGATTTTGATTATCGTGAAAATGTTGGACGGCATATTTATGAGAAGATGGGGTATCATTCAACAGTGGATTTCTTTTGGCTTGCATCGTATGCGCGTGCTACACGGCGTGTAGCGATGTCCTCAAGTTATGGATATGCGTATAATATCAAAATGGGGAGTGGATTGTATATGGTTATCAACTTGAATAGTCACTCGTTTGATCTGCCTGTTACATATTTGGATGCGGCGCCGAAGAATGGTTGGAGTGATGAATATAAGACGAATAAGCTTGTGTTGCGGCGGATTGATGCGAGTGATGGGACGACGTACTATGCGGGGGTGTTTGAAGTGACGGAGGCGCAGTGGTACAAGGTGATGGGCGGGGACGCGACGACGAGTACGAAGCCGAAAGTTTGTGTCACATGGAATCAAATCCGTGGTGGTGCGGATGTGTATAATTGGCCAACGGTGACAGGTGTTGCACGAAATAGCTTTATGGGGCAGCTCAGGTTGATGACGGGGTTGCAGACATTTGATTTGCCAACGGAAGACGAATGGGAATATGCCGCGCGAGCGGGAGTGGCGACGAAGTATTTGTGCGGCGATACAGAAACGGGGCTTGATGATTATGCGTGGTATTCGGCGAATAGCGATGAAAACACGCATAATGTGGGGGTGTTGAAGCCGAATGCGTGGGGGCTGTACGATGTAAATGGTAATGTTTGGGAATGGAGTTTGAGTCTGATTGGATCCAATCGAATTCATTTGGGTAGTGCGTACGATGGTAATGCTTCAAGTTGTGCATTTTCTCTTCGCGCAGGTTATCCACCGAGAGGTTGGTCTGACACCCTTGGATTCCGCTTGTATTGTCGAGCGGAAGGGAAATGAGGAAGGGATAGGAAGGATGGTGTAAGCGAGGAGAAGGTGGACGAAGCATGAGAAGGTGGCTTTTAGTTCTGGTGAGTTTATTCGCGGGGTTTGGGCTTCGTGCGGATGTGGTGCATGTTGTTGAGAAGATTAATTTGGCTGGGGATGTTTCGGAGTTGAATGAGACGACGTTGGAGACGGGCTTAGAATATGAGACAAGTGCCGCGCCGGTGAAGTCGGGTTGGATTTTTGTGTATTGGTCGACGAGTCAGGCGTCGGATCCATTGGTGGCGCGAGATGCGTGGGGGCGGGCGTATGAGCAGGCGAAGTATACGCTTTATCAGGATGTGGAATTGACGGCGAATTATGTGAGCGCGGCAGAAGATTCGGATGGGGATGGGATTGCAGATGGGTATGAGATTTATTGGTATGGGGATTTAGATGAGACGCCGAAGAGTGATACGGATGGGGATGGTTTGACATTTGAGCAAGAACTTGCGGCGGGGACGAATCCATTGTTTGCGGATGAGGATGTTGCGGGTGGGATTGTGTATGCGGATGGTCTGGTTATTTTGTATAATCCGAATGGGTATGCTCCGTACATTATGCGGAGTGAGCCTGAAGGAGAATTGTTTGCGAGTGAGACGAATTATCTGGCGCCTGGAGTTGTGACGAATAGCGCGGCACTTTCTGTGACGGGTTCGACATTTGCGTATTGGACGTTGGGTGGCGAGCGGGCGTGTGATGCGTGGGGGAGGGCGTTGGACAGTGTGGAGATTGCGCCGAACGCGACGAGCATTTTGGAAGTGGTGGCGCATGCGGTCGCGGATGAAGATGCGCGGCAGAGTTGGTATTGGTATGGTCGCGGTGATGTGGGGATGGATGAAGATACGGATGGGGATGGTTTGACATTTGAGCAAGAACTTGCGGCGGGGACGAATCCGTTGTTTGCGGATGAGGATGCCGCGGGCGGAATTGTGTATGCGGATGGGGATGTGATGGAAGTCAATTTGCAACCGTATGAGCAGTGTGTGGGTGCGGTTGTGGATGAGGTGTTTGAGCCGCTATTTACGTCGTTTTATGCGGAGCAGGATGGGATGAGTTTTGGTGCGAATGCGCGGCCGTATGTGATGGATTTGGATGGGGATGGGTTGTTTGATTTGGTGATTGTGTCGGATGAAGATTATGTGGTGTATCGGAATCGAGGGTCGGCGGGGAATCCATGTTTTGTGGAGGATGTTGGGGCTGAGACGAATGGGCTGGATTTGGCGCAAGGGGATGTGTGTGCGTTGGAGGGTTTGACGTTGGATGTGGAGCCGGTGGGGGCGGTGAGTTGTACGTTTGGCGATGTGGATTTGGATGGGGTTGAGGATTTGCTTGTGAGTGATGAGGATGGGCGGATTTGGTTTTACAAGGGGCAAGGCGAGGCGAGTTATGTGTTGCAGCATAAGGTGTGGGGTGGATCGTATGAAGATTTTGCGGAGGGGCTGCGGATTGCGCTTGTGGATTGGGATGGCGATGGGGATATGGATTTGATTGGTGGGCTTGCGGATGGGCGATTGATTTTGTTGAGGGATCCGCGAGCTGGGCGGCCGACGAATGTGGAGGCGTTGTCGGGTGCGTCGTCGATTTTGTTGACGTGGGATCCGAATGGGGATTCGCGCGTGCGAGGGTATCGTGTGTATCGAGCGACGGCGGAGGATGGGGATTTTGCGAAGTGTGCGACGCCGACGTTGCCGACGTATCGTGATGTGGTGGACGTGGGTGAGTATTGGTATCGGGTGACGAGTTTGACGCGGTTTTATCGGTCGGGGAATAGTGTGGCGACGGAGACGGAAAGTTTGCCGACGGACGCGCGGCGTGCGGAGGTTGGGCGAGTTGAATTGGGCGTGCGGGACGCGGCGGGATTTGCTGGGCGCGAGGTGGAAGTTTTGTTGAGCGTTGAGAATGCGATGGGGCTTTCGGGGAAGGGGCTTGAAGTGGATGTGACGTTTGACAAGGCGGTGTTGAGTTTGACGGGGGTGCAGGCGACGGGGCTTTCGGAGGGGCTGGATATGACGTATGAGGCGACGGATGGGGGCGCGGTGATTCGTGCGACGGATGGTGAGATTGCGGCGGGGTCGGGGAAGTTGTTTGCGCTTGAATTTGCGATTAATGAGAGCGCGGCGGGGACGACGACGGTGGCGATTGTGTCGGCGAGTTTGAAGTCGGTGAGGGGGCGCGAGGTGGCGATTCGTTTGCCAGTTGAAGGGGTGGTGACGATTGAGGCGTTTGAGGAGCCGGTGTTGCCGGAGGTGAGTTTTGTTTTGGGCGATACGAATGTGACGAGTTGCGCTGAGGTGGCGGTGCCGATTTCGCTTGTGAGCGCGGGGGATGTGCCGCGGGCGGGGGCGTCGTTCGATGTTGTGTATGATACGAACGTGTTGAGTTTTGCGCGTGCGGAGGGGGGCGTTGAAAGTGCCGCGGGGTTGATTCATTTTGAGGGTGGCGCGAGTGGTGTTTGGGGCGCGGGGACGAATGAGCTTGGGGTGTTGAACTTTGTGGCGGCGGCGGTGGAGGATGTCGCGTTCACGGTGGTGACGGTGACGAATGTGGTGATGGCCTCGCGCATTGAAAATGTGGATGCGGCGGAGATTGGGATCTTTCCGAAGGTCGAGGAAGGTGGGGATGATGGTGAGGG
>CAVIVB010000167.1:0-4370 GCA_963645785.1 bacterium | reverse complement strand
GTTGTGACGAATGTGCTGACAGTTGGGGGTGTTGCGCAAAATGTGATTTGGGGATTGAATCAGTTGGAAAAGGCGATTCGAGTTGATACTTCTGCGATTGAAGTTGGCGGAACGATTGATTTGACGCTTATGCTTGATGGGGTTGAAGTTTCGAAATCGGCGATTCATGGCGTTGAAGAAGGGACAAATTGTCCGAAGAATCCGAAATTCTTGGGCGAGGATTTTGGATATGGCGAGTGGACGTTTGATTATGAAGCGGCGAAGAAAATGGCCGCGGCAAATTCGGGTGCTAAGTTGCTTGTGATGTTTTCGGGGCCGTTGTGGTGTCCGTACTGCATTGGGATTGAGGATTCTTTACTGAATAAGGAGAGCTTCCATCAATGGGCGAAGGACAATCAAGTGATTTTGGTGTTGATGGAGCAGGGGCGCGCCTCCTCGCCGGCGACGGCACTTGGTTTGCGTGGGCCGCGGTTGACGACGTATGATCATGATCCGAATAAGCTCAAGAGTGGCGTGTATGTGAGTGGCGCGGCGTATCGTTCACGTAAGGGTGTGACAGAGGCGCAAGCGACGATGCTTATTAATCAGGCGGCAGAATATACGGCTAAATGGCTGGAGCCAGGAAGTAGTGCGGCGCGTTGTGGCAACCCGACGATTCTCTTGATCAATCCTGAGACGGAAGGAATTTGTGCGCGTTTCAACGGATATAATGAACGCGTGGGATCGAGCATTGTTTATGATGAAGAAGAGAATCTTGCACGACTTGATGCACTTCTTACAAAGAATGGACAGACTGCGGTAAATCGTTATCCGCAGACAACGACGCTTACGCATCAGATTGGTGCAACGACTGAATTCTCGTTGGATGTTAATGAAGCAAGTGTGAGCTATCAAATTGCGCCGCGTGCGGGGGCAACGGATATCGCGCTTACAACGGGGACGGAGAATGTTTATATGTTCACCGTGTATAAAGATTTTGAATCGGTCGCGACAGGCACGAATGGCGTTTCGTTTGTTGCAACCTCGAGCGACGTGAGGTCTTCGTACACGATTATGATTACAAAGTCGTTTGCGAAGGGCGAGCGGTCCGCGGCAGCTTCGTTTGCGAGTGCGTTTCGTCCGCTTGATACGGACAATGAATTTATCAAGCAAGCATTCAAGACGGAAGCCGCTCTTGCGGTGGATGGTGCGATTGCGGGCACTGTGAATATTTCCAATACGAAGAAGGGGAAAGTTACGGTCAAGTATTTCAATGCTTCAACGCGCAAGACGGTTTCACTTTCGGGGTATTGGTCGGAGCCAGATGAGCTTGGTACATCTTTCTTTGAAGCGGCGAAGTATTCTGGGGATGTAACGTGTCAATTGGAGCTTGCGGCAGACGGTGAGGTCTCAGTCGTCGTGAAGGATACGCGGACGGATGCGAGCGCGGCAGAAATGACGGGGCTTGCGAACGCGGCAGAAATTGATTACGCGCAATACGCAGGTTATTATACGGTCGCGTTGCCAGTTTTGAAAAGTGAGCAAGCACAAACATTTGGTGCGGGCTATGCAATCATTAAGGCGAACACAACGACCGCTAAGAAATATGGTAAAGTTTCGTGCAAGATTCTTCTTCCGAATGGAACTTCAAAAACCGTTACGGGACAGTTGATGGCGGGCGAGGCTGGATTCGCTAACTTGACGTTGACGATGAAATCAGGGGCTGAAGTTTTGATTCTTCCATTCTCGATTCGTCCTAACTCTGATCTTGCATCGACGCATCGTGCGGTGGTCGCACAGACAGGTTGTTCGGCGACATGGATAGGCACGAACAAGAAGAATCCATTTAGTGTGAGTCTTGGTGTGTATGGTAGCCGCTATGATAAGAAGGAATCTTTGGTGGACTGCTGTGGCACATCGGAGCTGGTGTTGACGTTTGATGCGGGCGATGATGATATTGCTTCTATCTTAGGTAATGGGCTTGTGTTTTCTTTGACGGAGAAGAAGATTGTGGCGGAGGAGAAGATTTCTGGCTTTTCGCTTTCGTTTGCACAGTCATCGGGACTTGTTAATGGCAAGACGCGTATTCAGTTGAAGGATGGTTCGAAGAAAATTTCTGCGAAGTTGAAGGGCGTACTCTTCCTTGATTGGTATGACTGCGGATGCTTTGATGATGATGAAGTTGTGCCGCTCAATGAATCGCTGGCGCATATTTATGGCACGTGCCACTATACGACCAAAGTTGATGGCAAGTCGGTCACACGGAGTCTTCACTTTAGTATGAAAGCAAAAGAATAATAGAGAGGTAAAATAAATGAATAAATTAGTCATAAGTGCCGCGGTAGTTTTGGGGTCTGTATTTTCAACCCTTGCAGAAGATCGTGCTGCACAGGTTTACGAAATGACGGTTTCGGTCAAGACAACGGAGGCGAAGAAGGGAGCTGTCAATCCCAAGAAGAATCCATTTGTTTCGGAGTCTGATACAATCGTTTATCGCAAGCAGGGCACGCAGAAGTGGAAGGGGCTTGTTTGGGGATGCGATTGTGAATCGCTTGCGGGCAAGTGGCGTGTAATTGATGAGACGAGTTCATCGGTTTCGGGCTGTGTCATTTGGAATTCAAAGTCAAACGATATTCTTTTTCTGGATGACCTCAATTGGAAACTCTTGAACGCGATTGATGTTAAGGGTGATAAATGCGAGGGCGCGTTCACGATTGGTGACATGGAAGAAGAATCGAGTGCGTTCTTGACTTTTGCTGGTTTTGGTTCGCTTGTCATTAAGTATACATCTGAGCCATGTGAAGACCCCGAGCTCAATTGCACGAGTTATGTGAAGACGATGTCTGGGAATGTTGCGGGGTGGATGCCAGCACCTGCGCTTACGACAGGCGGCCGAAAGGGAACGTGTGTCTTTTGTGGTGAAGGAGATGATGGCGAAGAAGCGACGACCGATGCATCTGTCGCGTGGGACTTCTGCCCGTGTGAGGAGTACGCGAATGCGACGTTGACGGCGATTTCGGGTTCATGGACTCTTAAGTATAATGCGACGCTTTCTGCCAAGCTTAAGAATAAAGCAAGTATCGTTGATGTTTATAAGTTTTCAACCGCAGTTGGCGCGCGCGTGGAAAGCAAGATTATTGATACGTTGAAATAAAACATGAAGTTTGTGCGGTCAAAATACTTCTGGATAATTCTCGGCCTCGTCATCATTGGCGTGGCTGGGGTTTGCCTATTCTGCAGACAGACGGCGAAGAGGATGCCCGAAGAGCGTCTAGAAGTAAAAGCTCGCCCAATGCGTGCTGTAGTGCCTCAAGTTGCTTCTACGAATCAGGTTCAAAAGGCAACCGCCAAAAAGCGCCGTCGCATGGCAGATCCTTTGGCGGGGCTCTCGCCTGCGGATCGAGCGCTTTACACGGCCGTCCAGGATGCTTTGGATGCAGAAGATTTTGCGAAGACAAAAGCTGCCGCGGAAGAGGCCTATAAGTCAACGAATTCAGAAGTTCGATTGCAAGCTGTTGAGGCGCTCGGTTGGTTCGGCCCTAGGGGTCTCGCTGAATTAACGCCGATGATGGCAGATGCGGACGAAGATGTCGCGCAAGCTGCTACTGATGCATGGGAACTAGGCCTTGCGGATATAGAAGACGCAAATTCTCGTTTCGCTATTTCTCAAATGGCGCTTACATCCATTAGAAATTCGCAGTCACTTGTCACAATTGGTGCACAGTTTGTCGCGGCCGCGACAGATTTAATTGATGCAACGAGCGATGAAGAGAAGGCTTTCAATTATCGTGTACAGGCTGTTCAAACAATTGTGGATATGCTCGAGGGTGCGAGTGAGAATTCCTTGCGTGCGGATGTGACAAAGGATATTTATGAAGACCTGACGGGGCACGCATGGCAAGGAATTAGTGAGGCCGAGCGGTATCTGCAAAGCCCAGAGAATTATGAACCATCAAAAGAAGGTGAGGAATCCGAACAGTGAGCGCAAACTGAAGCGGACGGTTGCGCGTATTCGCGTTAATGGGCGCGGATGCACTTTGTCTTCTCTTTGTGTGGGCGATTGCTGTACTCGGGTATGATGTAATCTTTGGGCTTGAAGGATATTCGCCCTTTCATTACTTTCATCTGTGGCCGCTCATCCCTTGCTATTTGGCGCTCAATGCAGTTCTGCGGCTTTATCAAGGGAATTGGTCCTATCCATCGATTCCGCTAGATCCTGTTGAAGAATTGCGGCGGCTTTGCGCCTCGACCGTCTTTTCGCATCTCCTCTTGATGAGCTTCCTCGGCTTTTCGCGCCAAAACACGGAATACTCGCGCGTGGTCATTCTTTGTTCAGGCACATTCGCGGCACTTTTTTCTCAGGCCTTTCGAAATGTCGTGCGCAGCCTTAT
>CAVIVB010000166.1:0-4378 GCA_963645785.1 bacterium | reverse complement strand
CGCGTGCAACGATTGAAGCCTTTGCCCAAATTGAAGGGCTGGATGGTCATGGTCGTGCTGCGACAATTCGCTTCCAATGACATACTTTCAACGTAACGCCTACAAGATCGCGACGGGCTTTGCCTCGCTTCTTTGGCCGCTTTTCCCGAAGCGCCAACGCATCGCGATTGATAACATTCTTCGTGCGAAGATTACCGATGATCCGAAGGAAGCGCGGCGGATTGCGAAGTATTCGTTTGCGCATTTGGCGGGGCATATTGCCGAGGCAATTTTTGTGCCGAAGGTGGTGAATGCGGAGAATTGGCAGGAGCATTTGGATGTGACGACTTCGGCGACGCCCGCGGTCATCAAGCTTCTTTTGCATTCGCCTGGTACGCCGATCATTCTCGCGAGCTCGCATCATGGCGTGTGGGAAGCGGCGTGTAACATTCTTTCGATTTCGCGGCCGATGATTGCGATTACGCGGATTCAGAATAATAAGTTCGTGGCGAATTGGATGCGCAAGCATCACTTCCGCGGGCCCGTCATGTTGGTCAATAAAAACAATGGATTGACGCCAGGTGTTCTTCATAAATGGAAAGACGATTGTGCCGCGCTGACGCTCCTTATGGATCAGTATAACTACCGCGGCGCGCTTGTGAAGTTTATGGGGCGTCCGGCACGCACCTTCACAACGGCGGCGCGCCTCGCGATTCGTTCGGGCTATCCGATTGTGGTCGGCTCCTTCGTTCGTGATGCACCTTATAAATACCGCCTCGTTGGTGGTGACCCGGTTTATTTCAAGAAGGATACGGACCTCAATGAAGCTGTGCAACTCTTGAACGATCGCATGGAAGAGGCGATTCGCGCCGTCTATCCTGAGCAGTATCTATGGGCCCATCGGAGATGGCGTGATGATTGATCCGCGCGTCTCATTTGCTCTGCAGATTGCTTGCATTGCTCTGACGCTCGTCTTTTTTTGGTCGACGGTTCTCGTTCTTTTGGGTCTTCTTTGCCGTGCCAAGATTCATCCGAAAGCGAAGCGCCGCCTGCGCTTTGCCGTCCTCATTTGTGCGCGAAATGAGGAGCGCGTCATTCGCCTACCGGTGCGCTCGACGCTCATGAGTACCTATCCGCGGGATGCGTTCGAGGTGATTGTGTTGGCGGATAATTGCACGGACAAAACGGCCGAGGTGGCACTTGCGGCGGGCGCGACCGGTTGGGAGAAGACGGCGCCGAGCCGCGGCAAAGGCGACGTTCTTCCTTGGGGCATTGAGCAGATTCAACAGCGCGGCACATTTGATGCAATTGCTGTTTTTGATGCAGACAATATCATTGCGCGGGAGTGGTTTGACGCGATGAATGACGCGCTGAACGATGGTGAGTGCGTGGTCACGGGCTGCCGCCACGCCTCCAATGCACGGGCAAATTTGATTGCGGGATGGTACACCATTTATTGGGACATGATGAATGAGCTCTCCAATCGTGTCCGCACCAATCTGGGACTTTCGGGAAAGCTCACGGGGACGGGATTTGCATTTCTTCTTTCAACGTTGGGCAAGGACGGCTGGCACACACGCACGATGGTGGAGGATGTGGAGTTCACCGTGCAGAGCAATCTTGTGGGGCGGCGCGTGGCGTACGTGAGCGCGGCACATTATGCGGACGAGCAACCGGTCACTGCGCAATACATGTGGCGGCAGCTTCGCCGCTGGGCGACGGGCGGGTGGCAAGTCGTCGCGCACTACTTCGGGCCTTGGCTTGGCTCACTCTTTCGTCAGCCTTCTTGCCGTCTCTTTGATTCTTTCTTTGCGATCTTGACGGGCATGTCGGTTGCCTTTATTCTTCTTTTTAATATACTTGCCTTGGTTGTGCGTCTTTGTTGTGGAGAGCCCCTTTCGAGTGCGAGCCACTTCTTCTTTTGGATATTCGGGTTTGTCTGTGTGATGGGGTGGTTTACGGCGTGGGCATCGGTTGCGCTCTCTCAGGAGAAACGGCGTCCGAAGGTTTGGTCGATCATCCTTTTTCCTCTCTTTTCGTTGATTCTTTCCGCGTCAGTTTTGGTGACGTTGGTGTTTCCGACGCGTGCTTGGAAGCCGATTCCGCACAATGGAGAAAGCACTTAATTGCCCGACGAGGACGTGGTTGAAATACAGATTCAGAATAAGGAGACAAAACATGAAAAAGGTTGGGACGTACTGTTGCGCAGCCATTTGTGTGGCTGTTTGCGCGCTGGTGAGCGCGGTAGAAGTGCCGCGGACGAATTATGTGAATTTATTTGTGGGGACGGTGGGAGAAGGGTTCACGACGCCTGCCGCGGCGTATCCACTTGGGATGCTCAATCCCGGCCCGGATACATACGGCAAGAAGAATACGGCATCGGGTGGATATTGTTTTGACGATGTGCACTTTGCAGGGTTTTCGCAATGGCATTTGAATGGGACGGGGCATCCTGCGCTGGGGGATATTTTGCTTTTTCCATTTTGTGGTGAGGCGAAGGATTGGAACGATGAAAAGCTTCACACATTTTCGCATGCGGATGAGAAGGCGGAGCCCGGGTATTACGCGCTTACGGCGGGGGGCGTTGAAAGTGAAATGACGGCGTCGGAACATGTGGCGATGCATCGTTGGACGCGGAAGGGTGCGAAGGGTTTGAAGGTGCTAGTTGATTTGCAATATGTGCTGGTGCGGCGTGCGGAAGAGCCGGTGCGGGCGGCGAGCGTGGAGATGGATGCGCATGAATTGTATGCGGACAAGACGGGGCTTGCGGGGATGGCGCGGCATCGCAGTTGGGAGGCGCGTTCGTTTGCGTATGCGCTTCAATTTGATCGGCCGTGGACGAGTGTGGAGAAGTTTGAGCCGGTGAAGGAAAAGGGCGAGACGGCGCCGCGGTATGTGTTTAGTTTTGATGGTGTGGGCGTGGGGGAGAGCGTTCAGGCGAAGGTGGCATTTTCATTTACGATGGATCGTCACGCGGCGGAACATAATTTAAAGGAGGTTGGCGATTGGAATTTTGCCGCAGTGCGGGAAGCGGCGCATCAGGCGTGGGAGAAAATATTTTCGAAGATTGATGTGGAAACGACGGAGGAGCGCAAGGCGAAGTTTTATACGGCGCTGTATCACACGTTTACGCATCCGAATGTGATGAGCGATGTGGGCGCGGCAAAAAGGTATACGACGTTTTCGTTGTGGGATACGTTCCGGGCGTTGCATCCGCTCTATACGATTTTGGTTCCGGAGGTGGTGCCGGATATTTTGGCATCGTTCTTGGAGCAATATCATAAGAATGGTTATTTACCTGTGTGGACGTTGGCGAATGAAGAGATTGATTGTATGATTGCGAACCATGCGGTGCCAGTCATTGTGGATGCGTGGTCGAAGGGATTGGTGCCAAAGGAGATGGTGGGCGAACTTTACGAGGCCGTGAAGAGGTCGCTCACGAATATGAATTCGTTCATGAATTGTGCGACGTGGCCCGATCTTGAAAAGTATGGCTACATCACAACGAATTCTGCGCCGCGTGAGGCGTGTTCGCGGACGCTTGAATATGCGTACGATGATTGGTGCGCGGCACTTTTTGCGGAGGGGCTTGGTCACAAAGAGGACGCGGCATTTTTCAGGAAGCGCTCGCAAAGTTGGAAGAATTTGATTGAGCCGACGATGCATCTTGTCAATTCGCGCGGGGCGGATGGCAAGTGGCGCGAGCCGTTTGATCCGTATCATTCGGGATGGGGGAATGGGTATGATTTTACGGAAGGGAACTCGTGGCAATATTCGTGGCATGTCTTTCAAGATCCTGAAGGATTGATTCAGGCGATGGGCGGGCGCGGCGCTTTTGAAAAGAGGCTGGGTCAGCTCTTTGATCCAAAGCATAATCGGCTTACTTCGGGCAACTTGCAATGGTTCACGAAGGATCAAATCATTGGTCAATACTGGCATGGCAATGAGCCGTGTCACCACATTCCCTGGTTCTGGCAATACGTGGGACGACCGGAACGTACGACCGAAATCATTCGCGAAATTGATGCGCGGTTCTATTTGAATCGTCCCGATGGACTGAGCGGGAATGATGATTGCGGTCAAATGAGTGCGTGGTATGTGTGCGCGGCGTTGGGGTTCTATCCGTTCAATCCATGCGCCAGCGGGTATGTTTGGTCGACGCCGCTCGTGGAGAAGGCACGTATCACATTGGGCAATGGCAAGGTCCTCACGATTGATGCGACGGCTGTGATGGCTCCAGGAAAATTTGCCGCGGGCGTTGAATTGAATGGCAAGCGAATCGAAGGCATTCATCTGACCCATGAAGATATAATGAGCGGCGGCATTTTGCGCTATTTGCCGTAAGTGCGAGCGAGGGTGGGACTAAGGGTGCGAGGCACCCTTATCCCCCCTCGACCCC
>CAVIVB010000165.1:0-4381 GCA_963645785.1 bacterium | reverse complement strand
TATGAAACTCTTTGGGACGATTACGGCCTTGGTGACACCCTTCTGCAAGGATGGGTCGGTTGACTATGGGCGTTTGCAGGCGCTTGTTGAAGAACAGGTTGCCGGTGGTGTGGAAGGAATTTGCTCCGTTGGGACGAGCGGGGAATCGCCGACTTTGTCGCATGAAGAACACCACAAGGTGATTGAAAAGACGATTGAATTTGCCGCGGGGAAGGTGAAGATTATTGCGGGGACGGGTGCGAACTCGACGAGCGAGGCGATTTCGCTGACGAAGGCGGCGATTGCGATGGGCGGTGCGGATGCGTGTTTGCAGGTGACGCCGTATTACAACAAGCCGAATGCGGAAGGGCTGTATCGTCACTTTATGACGGTGGCGGATTTGGGCTTGCCGGTGGTTTTGTACAATGTGCCGGGGCGGTCTGGGAAAGAGATTCCGCTTGAGGTGGTGGTGAAGCTTGCGGCGCATCCGAATGTGGTGGCGATTAAGGAAGCGGCGGGGAGCGTGGAGCGGGTTTCGGCGATACGGAATTTGCTGCCCGAGTTTACGATTTTGTCGGGGGATGATTCGCTGGCGTTGCCGATGATGTCGGTAGGTGCGCAAGGGGTGATTTCTGTCGCGTCGAATGTGATTCCGCATGAGATGAGCGAGATGGTGCGTCTGGCGATGCGCGGCGATTTTGTTGGGGCGCGGGAGTTGCATGCGAAGTATTATCCGCTTTTCCATGATTTGTTCATTGATGTGAACCCGGTGATGGTGAAGGAGGCGTTGTGGCTGATGGGCAAGATTGAGCGCGCGTTTCGTTTGCCCTTGTGTGAGACGACGGAGAAGAATTTGGAAACGATCAAGAATTGCTTAGTGAAATTGGAGTTGGTAAAATGAAGAAGCTTATTTTAGTTTGTGCGGTTGTGGGCGCGGCACTTTTTGTGCAAGGCAAAGAAGGCGGCGCGGCAAAATTTGACCCGAATATGGTGTTGACGAAGGCGATCGTCACGAATGGGGTCAAATGGATTGATGGGAAGTATTTGCCGATTGAGGGGCGTGAGTTTGATGATGTGGAGGCGTATTACGATCGGTTGCCAAAGAATGTGACGACGAATGTGAATGAGGGCGTGCGGTATATGAAGCATTGGTCGGCCGGGTTGCAATTTCGTTTTCGGACGACGTCGAAGAAGTTGACATTTCGGTGGGTGCCGACGAGCCCCGATTGGTTGGAGATGGGGCACATGCCGTCGACGGGTGCGAGTGGGATTGATGTGTATCGATTTGATGAGAAGAAGGAGAAATGGATACATGTGAATACGGGGACGGTTTCGAAGGAGACGCGGATTGGCGAGAAGTCGATTTCGTGGGTGCCGGGTGAGGCGTGCCTTGTGAATTTGCCGCTGTATAATGGGGTTAAGGAATTTCAATTGGGGATTGATGAGAGTGCGACGGTCGCGGCACTTGAGGCGCGGAAGAGTGGGGTGACGAAGCCAGTGGTGTTTTATGGGACGAGCATTACGGAGGGCGGCTGTGCATCGCGGCCAGGGATGTCATTTGTGAATATCGTGGGGCGTGATTTGGATGTGCCGGTGGTGAATTTGGGATTTTCTGGAGCGGGGAAGATGGAATTTGAGATGAACGAGCACATGGCGAAGATTGATGCGAGTTGTTATGTTTTGGATACGCTGTGGAATATGAACTTGAAGATGGTGCAGGAGAATTATGAGAAGTTTATTCGTGCGTTGCGGGCGGCGCGGCCGAATGTGCCAATTGTGATGGCAGAGAAGTATGTGGTGGCGGCTCACTCGGATAAGGACCTGGATGCGATGAATGAGTTTGTGCGCAAGCTCTATGCGAAGTTGGTGACGGAAGGCTGGGAGAATCTTTATTATTTGCCGAAGGACGGAATGTATTGGGATGACGAGGGGACGGTCGACACGGTACATCCGAATGATTGGGGGATGATGCAATTGGCGAGAGGCTTTGAGAGCATCATTCAAAAGGCGTTGAAGCTGAACCGCTAACCGCGGCAGATTTAGCGCGGGTACTTGCCGTAGAAGTAGGCTGGGATAGCGGACCAGCCGTGGCAAAGGCTTCCCGCATTGTTGAACGCTTTCCAGCCTTCCTTTACTTCCCAAAAGCTTGTCGCGCCCGCATCGAGCATTGCGCCCCATGTGGCATTGATGGCGTCACGCGCCTTTTGCGCCGTTTCTTTCCCTGCTTGCATGAGGGCTTCGTATTTGTAGATGGATTGGCTCAAGGTTGTTTCCGTCCATTTTGAAGGGGCGGAAAGTTGAGCGGCGAGCGCGGCAGATTTTTCTTTTGGGGCGGCACCGGTGAGGAGTGCGAGGGCCTGTGAAAGTTCGCACGTTGGGGCGTTTGGGACGTCCTGGCCGATGGAGGTTTTGAATTCATTTTTGGTGTCATCCCAAAAGCGCGAGCGAATTGCGGCGACGAGGCGTGTGCGGGCTTTTCCCCAGTCCGCGGCAGATTTTTCGTGGCCGAGGGTGCGCGCCATTTTTTCGCCTGCGTCAAGTGCGAGAGCAAAGAAAAGGTTGAGGGGCGAATCAAACCAGGCTTGGCCTTCCTTGGGCTGGTCGTGACCCCACAAGCCTTCGGTCCAATCGTAGAAGTGCCAATAGCGTGCGCCGCGCGGGCAAGGGAGGAGGTCCTCTTTCATTTCAGAGACGTGTTGATTGAGAATGGCCGCGAGGAAGGGGAAGAGTTTTTCGGCGGTGGTGCGGTCGTGATAAATTTCCCAATGGTCACGGACGGCGAGGACCCACGCGAATGTGAAAGATGGAATCGCGTAGGAAAGTTTGGCGGGCATGCAAATTTCAATCCAGCCATCGTTTGGGTCTAAGCCGCGGCCGAGGAGTTCGAGAGAAAGTGCCGCGAAGGGCCCCGCATTTTCAAAGGCGTAGGCGCCTGCGAGGATTTGGTTGCGTGCATCATTTGCATAGAGCGATTGTTCGCGCCAAGGGCAATCTTCGTAGTGCTCGTGCATGGACAGGCGCAAGGTGCGCACGGCGGTGCGGAAGATGGCTTGCTCGCGTTCGGTTAGGCCTTGCGGCGGCGCTTTTTCAATCATGGATTGCAAGACAGGTTTCACGGACACGCGATACAACGTGAAGTGCGTTTTTGCGCCGCGCACATGCAATTGAATGTAGCGCCCAGCCATGCGACGTGGCCAATGGCAGAACGTTTGGCGGCCCGCTTTGGCGATGTAGCGCCCCGCGAAATTGCGGCTGCCAATCTTTGTTTGGATGCGCCCATTTTCCATATGTTCGGCGTGGCCAATATCAATCACCGTGCCAGCATCCGTATCCAATTCCAAATCGAGAAGACCCGCTTCTTCGCGTCCCAAATCAATCGTCACCGAAAAGCCATTTTCCAAGAATTCATCGGCGACGCGCAGACCCGAAAGTGCAGGAAGTGCCGCGGAAGAGGCGTTTGGAAACAGCTTTGAAAAGGCGAGGGGCGTAATTTTTGCCGCGTCCATTCCTGTGGCAATATCGGATGGAATTTTTGCCGCGGAGAGTGCGCCTTGCGAGACGATGCGCGTGGGGATGGCGGGCAAGATGTCGGACGGCGGGACGGGGCGGCGATGCAGTTCAAACTCTTCCATTTTGCGCACGTAATCTTTTTCGCCGATGGTGGCCCATGCGCCATTTATTTTTGTCGCGTCATAAATAAAGGAATAGCCAAGTTGAGGTGTGATGCGCGGCACACCTTCCATTTGATAGGCCGCGACGCGGCGGAATTGGATGGGCGTTTTTTCGTTGCTGACGATGCGCGTATTGGGTGCGAGAAGGGCGAAGGCGAGGCCAGGGTCGCCTGGAATATATTGGGATGAATTGTCGCCTTGAGAGTAGAGGCGGATGATGAGTTCGTTTGTGCCTTCTTTCACATTTGTGAGCGGCAGGACATCATAGAAGCGCATGGGCGGCACATCGGGAAAGCGGCCCGTTTCAGTGGCAAGGGAGCCATTCAATTCGATTGAATAGACGGTATCAGCCGCGAGTGCGAGGTGCCAAGGGACGTCGCGCCGCGGGGAATCAAACGTTGTTCGAAATTCCATTGTCACATTTGTTGCGGCACGAAATGCCGCGGGGCAAATCCACTTCGCATCTTTGAAGACGGACGGCGTGATTTCCGAGGACGGAACGGCATGAGCCAAGAGCGGCAAAAGTGCCGCGGACAAGGAGACGCAAATGAGACCTAATTTTTTCATGGCGCATATTATACCATATTTCTGAAGGAAGTGCAAGCGCGGCGGATTTTTCATAATTTCACATTTCGGGGTTGACAGGGGGGGTAATATGATATAATACACACATTGAAAATCTTAAAAGGTTTAGTCACTATGAAAACACCAGTATTTACTAGGGTTTGCGC
>CAVIVB010000164.1:594-4422 GCA_963645785.1 bacterium | reverse complement strand
CGGATAAAAAGGGTATTTTCGCACCCCCGAAAAGGGTATTTTCGTGGGGTCGAAAGCCCCCTTTTTTTGAGAAGGTAAAAAGTGCGGTTTTAAAAGTGTGGGAATTTTTTTAGCCGTGTAGAACATAGAGAACATAGAGATGGGGACGAATCGGTTTTGGGGGATGGGGATTGTATTTATTTAGCCGTGTAGAACATAGAGAACATAAAGATCTGTGTGGACAAATCTGCCGCGGATGAATTAACTCCGAGCCTAGCAAAAGGCTTCGGCTAACGCCTCCGCTTGCTTCGCGAGGGGCAGGCGGGGTGGAGGATTTTTGGTCAAGCATAAAAGAGACCATCAACGCTTGGGGACGATGGGCGCGGCAGATTTGGTGGTTGAGTGTTGGGCGGAAATATGGTATAATATACGGTCAATAGGACAAAATAGGTATGCACTCTGACGAAATAGATTTTTATAGTGACAAGTATGACGATGTGGCGGCAATGGATGAACGCTATGCCGCGCGTGGTTATGCACTTGTAATGGACGTCATCAACTTCCTCTTCCGTGAAAAGAAGGATATTTCTGACGCGGATATATTGGATGAATTCAAGGAACGGACGTTGGACCAGTATGGTCCGATGGCGTATATGGTGTTGAAGGAATGGGGGATTCATTCGTGTCGGGACGTTGGGAACATGGTTGAGAATTTGGCGGCGTCGCGGCGGATTAAGCATTCGGAAGGGGATGATACGGGTGCGTTTGATGCGGGGTATGATTTCAAGGAGGCGTTTTTGGGTCCGTATGATTTGTGAGGGTGGGGATTGGATGAACCGTGTAGAACGTGTAGATCGTGTAGAATGAATAGCCGTGTAGAACATAGAGAACATAAAGATTTTGTGGTGGGGTTGATTTCTTGTTGTGGTAGAATTGACCGTGTAGAATGGGGGTTTGAGATGTTATGATACCGCGGGTTGAGTTTGGGATTGGGCGGGTGACGCGGTTTTATATACCGCTTTTGTTGCAGGCGTTTTCGCAATCGTTGACGTATCCGCTTGTGGCGGGGATTGTGACGCATGGGGCGTATGGTGTGAATGCGTTGACAGCGTTTTCGCAGGGTCAGATGATTATGTTTTTGATTGGGGCGTTTGGCGGTGGGCTTGTGATGACGGGGATGGTATTTGCGACGAGTCGCGGCGGATATTTGAATTACAGGCGGCTGAATACGTGGATGATGATTGGGCTTTTGATTTTGCAATGTGTGCCGGCGATTCATCCATTGGATAAGATTATATTTGAGGGGTTTTTTGCGTTGCCGCCGGAGTTGGCGCAATTGGCGCGATGGACGTTGGTGTTGGGCGTTGTGATGAATGGTTCGTTCTTTTTGAGGAATGTGCCGATGGTGGTGTTGTTCAATAATTTGCAAAGTGGGAAGGCGAACATTGCGACGTTTGTGCGGATTTTGGTGACGCTTGTGTGCGCGGCAGTTTTGCCGCGGTATGGGTTGGTGGGGGCGTATTGGGGGCTTGCGGCGCTGACGTTGGGGTGTGTGATTGAATGGTTTATTACGTGGTGTTTTGCGCGGCCGTATGTGAAGGATTTGATGGAGGAGGCGAGCGATGAGGATGTGGTAGAGACGGTTGGGGCGCAATTTCATTTTACGTTGCCGCTGGCGCTTGGTGGATTTTTGTTGATGATTTCGCCGTTGATTATTGCCGCGTTTGTGGGGCGGACGGAAAATGCCGCGGATATGTTGTCGATTCATTATGTGACGATTGGGGTGGCGAATCCCGTGGCGTATGCGGCGTTGAGGATGCAGGCGGTGTCGATTGAATTTCCGCCGGCGCATTGTGGGGATCGGCGTTTATTGTGGTATGCGCTCGGGGCGGGGGCGATTTTGGGGTTGATACCATTTTTGTTTTCGTTGCCGGTGGTTGGGAATTGGTATTTTGGGGTGTATCAGAATGTGCCGGAGAGGCTCGTGGGGACGGCGCGGCTGGCGATATTTATTTATTCGTTCATTTGTTTCATTCATGTGGTGCGCGGGCGGATTGAGGGGATTGCGGCGGTGCGGAAGAGGCCGGATGCGGTGATGGCGGGTCAGGTGGCCTATACCGCGGCACTTTTTGCGACGCTGGCGATATTGTTTCCGCTTGGGGTGCCTGGATGGGTGATGGCGATCGCGGCGATTTTTGTGGCGCCGGCGTGTGCGGGCGGGGCGGTGTATGCGGCGCTGTCGTACCGCGTGATGTGGATTGTGGCGCATGTGAAGAAGGAGCGTAGGAGGATGAGGATATGAAGAGTCGGATTGAGCAGTTTGGTTGGCGGGGGGCTGTGGAGGCTGGAATTGGGCGTATTGTGAGCGCGCATGGGGATTATTACCACTTAGTGTGCAACGAGGCGGAAGGTGAGATTTTGGCGCGGAAGAAGAAGAGTGCGTTTCGTGCGGAGGGGGCGGTGGCGCCGATTACGGGGGATTTTGTGAGGTTTCGGTATAATGCGCAGGGGGAAAGCATGATTACGGAAGTTTTGCCGCGGAGTTCGACGTTTGAGCGGAAGGACCCGACGGCGCGGCGGAAGGCGCAGGTGTTGGCGGTGAATTTCGATACGCTATTCATCATGATGAGTCATAACGAGAATTTTTCGTTGGCGCGGTTGGAGAGGTTTTTGGCGTTGTCGGAGGAATGTGGCCAGGCGCAGGTGGTGATTGTTTTGACGAAGAAGGATTTGGCGGCGGAAGGGGAGTCGGGGGCGGAAAGAATTGCCGCGGAGTTGGGGGCGGATGTGGTGGCATTTGATTTGTCGTGCAAGACGGGGGAAGGGTTGGAGAAGGTGAGGGCGTATGCGCAGGAAGGGCAGACGCTGGCGTTTATTGGGAGTTCGGGCGTGGGGAAGTCGACGCTTATTAATGAGCTTGCTGGGGAAGAATGGATGGCGACGCAGGAGATACAGGAATGGAGCGGCAAGGGGCGGCATACGACGACGAGTCGGGAGTTGGTGATGTTGCCGAATGGGGCGATGGTGATTGATACGCCCGGAATTCGCGAGATTGGGCGCGTGGGGGAAGAGGACGCGATTGATACAGGTGAAGGGCGAGGCGTCGCATCGGTATAGAAAGTAAGGTTTAGGAGGATTAGAGATGAGTTATACGCAGTTGTGGAATTGGTTTTGTTATGCGCCGTATGCGTTGTTTGTATTGACAATGCTGACGTTTGTGGTGCCGACGTGTCGGAGGATCCGGGTGCAGGCGGTGTGGGCGATGGTCTTGTTATTGTGCTTTTCGAAGTTTCTTGTGTATCGGGAATTGGGGGCGGATGCGTTTGCGCCGTGGTTGCCGGAGAAGGTGATTTGGATTTGGAATTGGCTGTATACGGGGGCGTGCATTTTGTGTGGGCTGGGGGTTGTGACGGTGTTCTTCAGGTTCAATTCGAAGGTGCTGGTGTTGCCGATTGTGGCGTGGGGCTTGTCGGCGTGGGGCGTTTATAATGGGATTGCGGTGCCGTCCATTCATGAAGTGACGTTTGAATATGAAGATTTGCCGCGGGAGCTGGATGGGTACCGCCTTGCGCAAGTGAGTGATATTCATGCATCGAGTGCGGCGCGGCGGTGGAGGACGGAGAAGATTGTGGAGAGGGTCAATTCGACCGCGGCAGATTTGATTTGCTTGACGGGGGATTTTGTGGATGAGTTTCCGGACCGCGGCAGAAAGTATTTGGAGCCTTTGAAGGATTTGAAGGCAAAAGATGGGGTTTATGCGGTGACGGGGAATCATGAGGAGTCGCATGCGTTTTCGAATTGGTTGCCGCTTTATGAGAAGTGGGGGGTGAAGTTTTTGAGGAATGAGGG
>CAVIVB010000164.1:0-546 GCA_963645785.1 bacterium | reverse complement strand
CGATTCGTGGAAAAACGCGGGTGGGGACGGCGTTTGCGAAGGCGACGAAGGGGGAATTTCGGATTTTATTGCAGCATCGGCCGAGCGGGGCGAGGGAAAATGCCGCGGAGGATGGGGTGAGGTTGCAGCTTTCGGGGCATACGCATGGTGGGGTGTTTCCGGGGTTGTCGCTGGTGATTGGGGAGTGGAATGAGGGGTTTGTCCGCGGCGAATATGATTTGGGGAAGGGTGCGAAGTTGTATGTATCGCCTGGGACGGGGCAATGGGCGGGTTTTCCGATTCGGTTTTTCAACCCGTCTGAAATCACGGTGATTACGTTGAAGCGGGCGATGTGAAGGTGGGGTGTGGCGCCGCTTAGATGAATGACCGCGTGTTTCAAAAAATTTACGCGCGAAATGCAGCTGAGTTATGGGCAGAATGCAGCTGAGTTATGGGCAAAAATTTCGGCGGTTAGGGTGCAGGGCGGATGACGCGGCAGATTTTTAGAAGATAAAAATACCCCCTTCACAGCGGGGCGAAAATATGCTATAATATACGGCCATATGA
>CAVIVB010000163.1:0-4437 GCA_963645785.1 bacterium | reverse complement strand
GGGCCGGGCGTGGCGATTTATTGGAACGCGGAGAAGGCGCCGCTTGCGTTTGGTTCGAATGCGTTTTGTTCGAATGATACGAAGAATCGGAGTCGCATTTATGTGAAGAGCGATTTTGAGGGTTGGTTAAAGCTTGGGAGGGCGATTACGGATACGGATAAGGCGCGTGCGGACTATCCTGGGAAGAAGGCGATTGGGGTTATCAATGATAATGTGTATTTGGTGGATGGGCGCGGCGGATTTTGTATTCGGATACAGTAAGGGCCCAAGGTTACGGGGGCGTTGCCCCCGATCCCCTGCTTTTGGTGAGCGCGGCAGATTTGCCGCGCTTGTATTTTGGCGTGGAATATGGTATAATATGGGGGCCTTGCTTGTGGGGAAAAGTGCCGCGGGTGGGCGAAGTAAAATAAAAGAGAAAATCGAATTATGAAGAGGCAAATGAGGTCGTTGATTGTGGCGGCGTGCGTGAGCGCGGCGTCGTGGGTTGGCATGGGGTCGTGTGCGTATTTGATGGAGGCGCGGCCGTCGGTTGATTGGTTTACGCGGGGTGTGATTTATCAGGTGCAGCCGCGGGCGTTTTCGCAGGAGGGGACGCTGAAGGCGATTGAGGCGAAGCTTGGGTATTTGAAGGATTTGGGCGTGACGATTGTGTATTTGGTGCCGGTGATGCAGATGGATGAGGATATGAACCAGGCGTTTTGGAGTCCGCGGCAGATTAAGAGTGGATTTGGGAATCCAAAGAATCAATATCGGTTGAAGGATTATTATCATGTGGATTCGGAGTATGGGACGGATGGGGATTTGAAGTCGCTTGTGGTGGCGGCGCATCGATTGGGGATGAAGGTGATATTTGATTTGGTGTATTTTCATGCGGGGCCGACGGCGAATGTGTGGAAGGAGCATCCGGAGTTTACGTATTGGAATGCGGATGGGACGATTGCGAAGGGAGCGTGGCGTTTTCCGCGGTTCAATTTCAATGCGAAGGGGACGCGCGAATGGTTGTGGGAGAATATGGTTGGGTTGATACGTGAGTATGATGTGGATGGGTATCGGTGTGATGTGGGGGATGGGGTGCCGCTTGGTTTTTGGTGTGAGGGGATTCGGCGGATGAAGGAAGTAAAGGCGGATGCGATTTTGCTGTGTGAGGGGTATGATGAGAAGGATCAGGAAGATGCGTTTGATGCGGATTATGGGTGGTTTCCGGGTGAGGGAGTTTTGACGGGGGGAGAGTCGGCAGATTGTATTCGAGGGGCGTGGGATGTGCGTGAGCAGCGTTCGACGAAGGGTGCGCGGTTTGTGAACCATTATGAGAATCATGATATTGCGACGGATCGGAGGCCGCGGCGGGAGAAGGCGTGGGGGAGCGCGGCGGTTGATCAGGTGCTCGTATGGATGTTTACGATTGATGGGGTGCCGATGTTGTTTACGGGCAATGAGATGGCGGATGCGGATGAGAAGCATTCGATGTTTGGGAAGACGCCGATGGATTGGTCGCAGTTGGAGAGGGGGGCTGGGAAGGCGCGGCATGAATTTGTGAAGACGCTTGCGGCACTTCGGAGGGAGCATGCGGCGTTTACGGATTTGAATGGGCGCGCGGGGTTGGCGTGGCTCGATGTGACGGCGACGAATTCGGTGACGGCATTTGTGCGGACGGCGAAGGATGGTGAGCGGATTCTTGTTGTGCAGAATTGGACGAATAAGGATGTCGCGACAGATGTTTCGTTTCAGGCGCCGCCGGATGTTTGGCCGGAGTGGGTGATTGCGGAGCGTGTGGACCGTTCGATTAAGGGGACGCTTGCGGAGAAGCCGCTTCTTGCGCGCGCGGCAGAAAAGACGGGGGCGCAATCGTTCAAGTTGGGGCCTTATGGCTTTGCGATTTATCCTGTGGTGGGAGAGGAAGGAGAGTGAGGTGAAAATGGAAACAAAGATTCTACAGTTTGGTGAAGGCAATTTTTTGCGTTGCTTTATTGATTGGATGGTGGAGAGGCTGAATGCGCGGTGTGGGTTTGATGGGGCGGTGCAGATTATTCAGCCGATTGGGGAAGAGCTTTCGGTGGCGTCGCAGATTTTGAATGCGCGGGGCGGGAAATATCACACGTGTTTGCGGGGCGTGATGAATGGGAAGACGGTGGAGGAGATTGAGGAGATTCGGTGCGTGAAGGGGGTGGACGTCGCGGCGAATTTGGAGGCGTATGCGGGTGAGGCGGGGTTGCGGTTTGTGGTGTCGAACACGACGGAAGCGGGGATTCAATATGTGAAGGGGGCGGATACGTTTCCGGCGAAGGTGGCGAGGTTGGTGAGGGCGCGGTGCAAGGCGGGCTTGGGGGGGGCTTGTGTTTATTCCGTGCGAATTGATTGAACATAATGGCGACAAGTTGAAAGAGTGCGTGGCGAAATATATTGAGGATGAGGAGGTGCTGAAATGGATGGAGAGGGAATGTGTTTTTTGTTCGACTTTGGTGGATCGGATTGTGGCGGGGCGGCCGGATGCGGAAAGTGCCGCGCGGTATGCGGAGAAGCTTGGGGAGAAGGATGAGGTTTTGGTGTGTGGTGAGCCGTTTCATTTCTTTGTGATTGAGACGCCGGCGGGATTTGATTTGGAAGCGGAATTGCCTTTGCAGGCGGCGGGGTTGAATGTGGTGTATACGCCCGATATGCAGCCGTATCGGACGCGCAAGGTGAGGTTTTTGAATGCGGCGCATACAACGCTTGTTTATATGGGGTTGGAGAGAGGGTTCACGGAAGTCGCGGAGTGTATTGAGGATAAGGAGTTGGGCGGGTTTTTGAGGAAGGTTATTTTCGAGGAGATTTTCCCGACGGTTGATTTGCCAGACGAAGAAAAGAAGGCGTATGCGGAAAGTGTGTTGGAGCGTTTTGCGAATCCGTTTGCGCATCATAAGTTGGCGTCGATTGCGCTCAATACCGCGGCGAAATGGAAGACGCGTTGTTTGCCGGTGGTGGTGGATTACTACAAGATGTTTGGGAAGATGCCGGAGGGGATGATGCAAGGGTATGATGCGATTGCGCGGCACTTTGATGCGGCGAAATAATAAGGAAGGGGAAATATGATTATTCATCCGCTTGATAATGTGGAGGTGCGCGAGGATGGGCACAAGTATGCCTTGAGGAAAATTGCCGCGGGCGAGGATATTATCAAGTATGGGATGCCGATTGGGCATGCGACGCGAGAAATTGCCGCGGGCGAACATGTGCACGTCGAGAATATGAAGACGAATTTGGGGGAGGTTTTGGAATATCGGTATGAGCCGAGTTTTGCGGATTTGAAGCGTGAGGAGAGTCCGAAGATAAAGGCGTATCGGCGTGCGGATGGGCGAGTTGGGATTCGTAATGAGATTTGGGTTGTGCCGCTTGTGGGGTGTGTGAATCGGTTGGCGCAGAGGCTGGCGGCGAGTTGTGGGGGGATTGCGCTGACCCATCCGTATGGGTGTTCGCAGATGGGGGCGGACCATGAGTTGACGGCGAATATGCTGGCACAATTGTGTCATCATCCGAATGCGGGCGGGGTGTTGGTGGTGGCGCTTGGGTGCGAGAATAATACACTTGAAAGTTTCAAGGTGCGGCTTGGGGATTATTCGAAATTGAACATTCGTTTTTTGCGGGCGCAGGATCCAGGAGATGAATTTGAACGTGGGAAGGAATTGATTCGGGAGTTGGAGGGGGCGAGGGAAAAGTGCCGCGTGGAGGTGAGCGCGGCAGAATTGGTTGTGGGGTTGAAGTGTGGGGGATCGGATGGGTTTTCAGGGCTGACGGCGAATCCATTGGTGGGGCGTTTTTCGGATTGGCTTGTGGCGCGGGGCGGGTCGACGATTTTGACGGAAGTGCCCGAGATGTTTGGGGCGGAGACGCTTTTGATGAAGCGGTGTCGTACGCGGCAGATTTTTGATAAGTGCGTGAAGATGATCAATGATTTCAAGGCGTATTATGCCGCGCATAATCAGGTTTGTTATGAGAATCCATCGCCAGGAAATAAGGCGGGTGGGATTACGACGCTTGAGGATAAGTCGCTTGGATGTGTGCAAAAGGGCGGGATGGCGCCGGTTGAGGATGTGTTGGGGATGGGGTGTCCGGTGAAGGCGCATGGGCTGTCGCTGGCGACGGGTCCGGGAAATGATTTGGTGGCGTCGACTATACTTGCCGCGGCGGGGTGTCATTTGATTTTGTTCACGACGGGGCGCGGCACGCCTTTTGGTAGTGTTGTTCCCACGATTAAGATTGCAACGAACGATGCGCTGGCCGCGAATAAGCCTAATTGGATTGATTGGAATGCGATGGCGAATCCCGATACCGAACAGTTCGCGGCAAAAGTTTTGGCCGTTGCGAATGGGGAACAAACCCAAAATGAAAAGACGGGCGCCCAGGCAATTGCCCTTTTCAAGGACGGCGTGACGCTGTAGGCGGCGCGAGCGGGGGGGGGGG
>CAVIVB010000162.1:0-4457 GCA_963645785.1 bacterium | reverse complement strand
CCCTTAGTCCCACCCTCGCTCGCACCCGCCTCGCTCGCACCCGCCTCGCTCGCGCCCGCCCATCACTCAAATGTAATCAACCGATTCTCGTCCCCGTCCAAATGCTTGAACACAAGGTGCCGCGCATTGGCTGGAATCAAACTCCCCGCACGCTCTGGCCATTCCACAACCAGAATCGCCCCACGCGAAAGATAATCCTCCCACCCAATCGCCTCCACATCATCCTCGCCTTTCAGCCGATACAAATCCATATGCACCAAAAGCTTCCCGCCTTCGCCATGATGCTCCTGCACAATACAAAATGTGGGCGACGTCACCCGCCCCGTCACATGCATCGCCGCGGCCATCCCTTGCGTGAACGTGGTCTTACCCGCGCCCAAATCCCCTTCCAAACACACGACATCCCCCGGCTTCAGCCCCGCGGCAAATTCCGCCGCGAGCCGCCACGTCTCCTCCACCGAATGCACTTCAATCGTCTTCATAACTCTCTCCTTTATTTGAGCAATCCTTCATTTGCAAGCTGCCGAAAACATTCCCGCAAATAGTCTTCACCAAACGCCGTCATATGCGGCAGCACAACCAAGTTCGGAATATCTGCCGCGGCAAGAGGCGCCTCCTCTTTCATCGGTTCATTCCTCACCACATCCAAAATCGCCCCCGCAAGCCGCCCCTCCTTCAACGCCGCAATCAACGCCGCATCATCAATCGAATTGCCGCGCCCAATGTTGACTAAAACGCACCTCCGCGGCACTTTTCTCAAGACCGCCTCGCCCACCAAATTATCCGTCCCCGTATCACTCGGAAGCGCCATCACAAGCCAATCCGCCTCCACAAGTGCCGCGTCCAATTCCCCAAAGTTCGCCCGCCCAATCCCCTTGACCGCCACCCCCAACGCCTCCAACTTCTCACCAATCGCGTGCCCAATCCGACCATACCCCAAAATCACCGCCTTCGTCCCTGCAAGCGTATAACACCGATTCGAAAGCTCCACCCGCGGCCACACCAAATCCGTCCGCTCCCGCGCAATAATCCCCCGACACCACGCCAGCATCGCCCCCACAACCGACTCCGAAATAAACTTCCCATGAAACCCACCAAAGTGAATCACCACCCCTTCCGGACCCACCAGCTCCCGCCCCGCGCTCGGCGTCGCCAAAACCTTCAAATTCGCCGCCCGCTCAAACCACGCCGCATCAAAATTCCACACAATCGCATGCGTCGCCCGCGGCAAATTTTCAAGGAACTCTTTTTCATTCTTCGCCCGAATAATCTCGCTCCCGCGCGGCACCAATTCCTTCAGCTCCGCCAAATCCTTTTCATTCACCCGAAAACAATCTTCAGGCCACTCAAGCCAAATCAAATACGTATTCATTCTTCACCTCACATCACATACCAAAGCACACAAAAGAAATGACAAATCGTGCCCGCCAAAACAAACAAATGCCAAACCATGTGCGAATACGGCAAACGCTTCCACAAATAAAACACGCACCCAATCGTATAAAGTCCGCCCCCAACCGCAAGCCACATCGTCCCCAAGCCCCGCAAACTCCTCACCAAGGGCACAATCGCCGCAATCGCCACCCACCCCATCAACACATACGCACTCGTCGAAATATATCTCATCTTCCCCGTCGTCCGAATCTTAAACAAAATCCCAATAATCGCCGCGCCCCATTCAATCCCAAAAATGCTCCACGCCAACCCCGGATGCTCCGGCCGCAACGTCACCAAACAAAACGGCGTATAACTCCCCGCAATCAAAAAGTAAATCGCCATGTGGTCCATCACATGCAAAACCTTCTTCGCAGGCAAATACGTCACCGCATGATACGCACCCGACACCGAATAAAGCAAAATCATCGACGCCCCAAAAATCGCCGCGCTCGTCACCTTCCACCCAACATCCACCCCACTCAGCGCACCCTGCCAAACCAACAGCGCCAACATCGCCGCACCTAAATGCGACCCCACCACATGCGTCACCGCATTCGCCACCTCTTCCCCAGATGAATACCCTAACTCCTTTTTCATGCCTCTCCTTTCCTCGGTTTATAATACAGCCGACAATGGCACAACCCCTCAAACCCCTCATCCGCCACCTGCCCACGAAATTCCGCGCACGGACAAAAGTTCTCTTCCACCTTCGCCAATCTGCACGGACAATACCCGCCCTTCCGCTTCAACCCCGCCTTCACCACCGCGGCAATTTTCTTGTCTTCATTCTCCTTCACCCCCGCACGAATAAAAAGCTCCACCGCCGCCGGCACAAAATCCCCAATCGCTTTCCCTTCCGCCAACCTCGCACGCACCTCCGTCGATGATTCCTTCGTCCTCGGATACGCATGAAACCTGCAAAGCTTCTTCAATTCCTCATAATCTTTCCACCGCGGCAAACCCTCAACCGAATCTTCCCCAATCAAAAAAATAATCTCCGCCCCCTCATTCTCCGCGGCAATTTCCCGCACCGTATCAATCGAATAACTCACCCCGCCACGCACCAATTCCCGCTCGTCAATCTCCACCTTCTCCATCCCATTAAACGCCACTTGCAACAACACCACCCGATCATACTTCGCCCCAATAAAATCTGCCGCGCCCACCTTGAAGGGGGACACCGCCGCCGGCACCACAATCAACTTATCAAGACACAACTCCTCCACCGCACGTCGAGCTATCCCAACGTGACCGGAATGGACAGGATTGAAACTGCCCCCAAATATCCCTATTCGTGCCACGCCCCATATTATACCATATTTCCCGCCGAAATACAAGCGGAGCAAAATCTGCCGCGCCTCCTTATCTGTCCCGCGTTTTGCCATGCCGCGCTCTGCCGCGGCATTACAAAGGGGGTTCGGGGCGCGAGCCCCGCTTACTGCACCCGAATGCACAACCCACTCGGATCATCGGGCATTGGCTTATGCACAAGCCACGCCTTGCGCCCAACCGACTTAATAAACCGCCAATTATCACCAGCCGCCGTCAATTCACTCTCATACACCCCAAAACACCCCGGTATCGCCTTGGCAAGTTCAATCTCCGCCCCTTCGGGCGCGCTCGCAAACTTCTCCTTCCACCCCTGCTTCTTCGAACAATAAATAATGCAATTCTTATCTTTCGCCGTCGCCGAATCAACCGCCGTCACATTCCCCAACAAATAATCAATCATCGACTTCTCCCAATGGTCCGCATTCCCACAAATCGTCAAGTTCGTAACGCCACGCAAAACAAAATACGTCGTGTTCGTCAAATTCGGCAAGTCCAAAACATAATTCTTCACATCCGCAGAAAACGGATAATAAATGCTCCCACCATACCAAGTCGATTTCAAACACTCCACGGGCCCCGCCAACGTCACCGAACTAAACTTCGGCCCATTGAGCGGATCATTCCAACTCATCGAAATCACATTCGTCAACACCAAATCCCCTGTCAGCGGCACAGAGCCAAAAACCTCACTCCCAATGATACTTGTATTCGGATTGACAATCTTCATCACATCGCCCGTCAACGCCGTGCACCCACGAAACGCCCATGTCGGCATATTCGTAATCGGACAATCAAGCACGCAACTCGCCAAATTCGTACACCCATCAAAAGCCCCAGGCGTCGACCCACTCCCCGCTCGCAAGGTCACACATGTCCCCTTAATATACACATTGGAAATATTCGCCTTGGCAAAACTCGGTATCGTCGCCTGCTGCAAATTCGTCACCACAAGCGACCCATACAAATTCTTCAACCCCTCAATCCCACTAATCGTCTCATACCACGGCTTAATCAAATCCCCAACATCCGCCTCCAACGACGAACATCCACTCACCATACACGGATTCGACGTCATCTCCGTCGCCTTCGGAAAATCAATCGTGAACTTCTCCATCGCCGAGCACTGGCAAAAGAAATGTTGCGGATAACTCGTCATCGTATCACTCTGAAAATACATTTCCTTAATCGTCGAATTCCCAGGCGGAAGCGACCACATCCCCGAGAAAATCTGTGCATCCCGTGCATAATAACCTGCGCCAACCACTCCACAAAAATGGTTAATGCTAAACTTCGTGATATTGAGCTTACAATTACTCCCATTATACGACATCGCCGTAATATACGACTTCGTAATTTCATTCCCATCAATCACAATATCGCGAAAATCCAACTCTCCTTCACCCGCAAGCGCCGAACCAATCGTCAACGCGTTTGGCGTTTTTGCCGCGTCATAACCCGCCCTAACAATCCAATTCCCTTGCACAATGCACGCCACATTCGTCGGATTCCCCTCCGCCCCCGCGGCATAATACGTCCAATCATTTCCCGCGGCAAAACTTCCGTTCGCCACCAAAATAACCCCCGCGACCATCATCGCGCCCTTCAACCAAATCTGCTTCATTTCTTTTATCGCCTTTATTTATTGGACTTGGCCACCTCCAGCCACTCGCCGAAAGGACCTAATCCAC
>CAVIVB010000161.1:4227-4466 GCA_963645785.1 bacterium | reverse complement strand
CTAACAACCTCTCCGCCAACACCTGCAACTTCTCGCGATTCCCACCAATCAGCCTCTCCGCCTCCTTGTACGCATTCGAAATCATCGCCGACACCTCCGCGTCAATCTTCCGGCTCGTCTCCTCGCTGTACGCCGGCGGCAATTCCGCCGCGCTAAATTGATTCGCCTCCGTGAACGACTGGAACCCAAACGTCTCGCTCATCCCATAACTACACACCATCGCCCGCGCCAGCTCCGTC
>CAVIVB010000161.1:0-4166 GCA_963645785.1 bacterium | reverse complement strand
ACTGGAATCCAAACGTCTCGCTCATCCCATAACTACACACCATCGCCCGCGCCAGCTCCGTCGCTTGCCGTATATCCTGCGCCGCGCCCGTCGAAAGCTCACCCGTGTGAATCTTCTCCGCCACACGCCCGCCACACAACACCACAAGCTCATCCAAAAAATGCGACCGCGTCCGATTCAACACATCGCGCTCCGGCAACGACATCGTCGCCCCCAACGCCCGCCCGCGCGGAATAATCGTCACCTTGTGTAGCGGGTCCGTATTCTTCAACAACAACTGCAACAACGCATGCCCCGACTCATGCCACGCCGTAATCTCGCGATCCTTCTTCGAATACCCAGCCGACTTCCTCTCGCGCCCCCACAAGACCTTATCGCGCGCCTCCTCCAGCGTCACCATGTCCACCCCTTCCAACTTCTTCCGCGTCGCGAGCAAGGCCGCCTCATTCAATAAGTTCGCCAAATCCGCACCCGAAAAACCCGGCGTCCCACGCGCAATCTGCGTCAAGTCAACCCCCTCCGCAAACTTAATCCGCTTCCCGTGCAAATTCAAAATCTCCGTCCGACCCTTCAACGTCGGCAAATCAATCGTCACCTGCCGATCAAACCGCCCCGGCCGCAAAAGTGCCGCGTCCAGCGTGTCCGGCCGATTCGTCGCCGCAATCACAATCACGCCCTCATTCGCGTCAAACCCATCCATCTCCACCAGCATCGTATTCAGCGTCTGCTCATACGCATGCTGCCCCCCCATCGCACCCGCGCCCGTCCGCTTCTGCCCAATCGAATCAATCTCATCAATGAACACAATGCACGGCGCACGCTTCTTCGCCTCCGCAAATACATCCCGCATCCGGCTCGCACCCACGCCCACAAACATCTCTTCAAAGTCGCTCCCGCTCATCGCAAAGAATGGCACCTGCGCCTCCCCAGCAATCGCCTTGGCAAGAAGCGTCTTACCCGTCCCCGGCGGCCCCACGAGCAACACCCCCTTCGGAATGCGCCCACCCAACTTCCGGAAATCATCCGGCGTCTTCAAAAACTCCACAATCTCCTGCACCTCTTCCTTCGCCTCATCAATCCCCGCCACGTCCGCAAACGTCACATGCTTCTTGTCCTCTTTCCCATTCAATACCTTCGCACGCGACTTCCCAAACGAAAACATCCCGTCCTTCCCGCCAACGCGCCGATAAAAAATCCAATAGAAAAGCGCCAAGAATCCAAAGAAGAACAACAGCTGCGTCACAAACGGCGAAAGCGCACTCTCATGCTCTTCAACCTTCACCTCCACCTTCCGCGCCAACAAATCCTCCATCAACTTCTCATTCTCGCCCGGTATCAAATTGACGCGAAACGCCTCGCCCTTCATCGCCCCCTTCTCATCCACCTCATCGGACTTCAATTCGCCCGTCAAATACGTCTCGCCCGCATCGCGGTCACGATGGCGAATAATGGGTGCAATAATCTCTCCCGCGTCAAGCGCGCGGTAAAATTCAAGTTGCGTCAAATCGCGCACTTTCGGCCGGTCGGGATTCATCCGATACATCGAAATGAACGCCAACGCAATGAGGCCAATCATGAGCCACGAACGCAATGAGCCTGTCGGTACTTTTGCCATACCACATATTATACCATATTTCAGACCGTTTGTGTGGAAAAATCGTCTCCCAACCTAAACTTTTTTTATCATGTAATTTCCATCTTTTTCATGGTGCATTTCGCCGCGACACTTGCATCCGCTCCTGAAATATGCTATAATATACGCCATGAAACTTTTTATCGCGACACATAACGCACACAAGGTGCGTGAGATTTCTCAAATCCTTCCAGAGGACTTTGAGGTCATTGCCGATGACCCACAAGGCGTGGACGAAAATGCGCCGACCTTTGCTGGCAACGCGCTCATCAAGGTGCGGGCGATTGCCGCGCGGCATCCAGGCGCGTGGTGCATGGCGGATGATTCGGGGCTTGAAGTTGTCGCGCTCCACGGCGCACCCGGCGTCCACAGCGCACGCTACGCAGGCGAAGAATGTTCCACGCCCGCCAACAACGCGCTCCTCTTGAAAAACCTCACAGGCGTCCAAGACCGCCGCGCCAACTTCACCTGCGCCATCGCCCTCATTGATCCAGATGGCCGCGAACACATTGCGCTCGGCCGCTGCTATGGTCATATCGCCGAAGCCCCTTCAGGCGCCGCGGGATTTGGCTATGATCCACTCTTTATTCCCGATGGCGAAACACGTTCCTTCGGCGAACTTTCTGCCGCGGAAAAGAATGCAATCTCCCATCGCGCAAAGGCACTTGAACAGGCGCGTGAAATCTGCCGCGGAACACCGCGCACCGTCAAAGGCATCGTCTTCGATTTTGGCGGCGTCATGACCACCTCCGTTATGCCCGATCGCCTCAAACCCGTCATGGCTTCCCTCGGCATTCCTTGGGACGTCCTTGTGCGCGGCTTCAAGAAGTATCGCAACTTGCACGATGGCGGCTTCCTCACGCTCGCTGAAATGTATGAAAAAATTTGGACAGACGAAGGCATTACCGTTTCCACGACCGACCTCCATCGCATCGTCGAAGTCGATCGGTCCAGCTGGCTCTACCGCAATGAACGCACGCTTGAATGGATGAAGACCTTGCGCGCCCAGGGCTATCGCATCGGCATCCTAACCAACATGTCGAACGAATTCGCCCCGCTCTTTCGCAAGTACTTTGGCGACTACATCGCGCAAGCTTCCGCCCTCGTCATTTCAGGCGAAGAAAAACTCTACAAACCGCAACGCGAAATCTACGACCTCGCCCAATCGCGCATGGAACTTCCCGCGGCAAATCTCGTCTTCATCGACGATACCCAAACGAACATCGACGCGGCCAAAAACGTAGGCTGGCACGGCATTCGCTTTGAATCAATCGATCAAGCCACACGCGACTTCGCATCCCTCTCCTAAGCAAAACAAGCGCGGCAAAAAATCCCGCTCGGACACGCCAACGCGTCGCCCTCTAATAACATTTCACCCGCATCCAACTTCGCCTTTGGAAACAACTGTCCCAAAATATTTTTCGCCACAATCGGCGAAAGTCCCGGCGTATGCGACGAGAACAAAACAAACAACGGCTTCGCCGAAAGCAAATCCTTCACAAGCCCCAGCGTCTCTTTCAAATCGCGCTCAATCTTATACATCTCGCCACCCGCGCCACGCCCAAACGTCGGCGGGTCGAGAATAATCGCATCATACTGATGACCGCGGCGAATTTCCCGCTTCATAAACTTATGTGCATCATCCACAATCCATCGAATCGGATGCGTGCCGAGCCCATTCAACGCCGCATTATCCCGCGCCCAATCCACCATCCCGCGCGACGCATCCAAATGGCAAACCTCCGCACCCCCCAACGCCGCCGCCATCGTCGACCCACCCGAATACGCAAACAAATTGAGCACGCTCACATGCCCTTCCGCGGCACTTCTTTTCTGCACCGTCTCACGTATCCATTTCCATTGCGCCCGCTGCTCCGGGAAAATCCCCAAATGCCCAAAGTCCGTCCCGCCCAATTTGAACTTGATACCCGCCGTCGTAATCTGCCATTCCTTCGGCAAATTCGTCCGCCCATGCCAACGGTTCCCATCCTCACGATCAAACGACGCATCGGCCGCGCTCCAATCTGCCGCGCCCAACGTCGGCCGCCACAACGCCTGCGAACACGGCCGCGCGAGCACATAACGCCCAAACCGCTCCAACTTGCGCCCATCGCCCGAATCCAAAAGTTGATACTCATCATTCATTTTCTCTGAACCTCCTCATCAAAATTGACGCGCTCCGGCGCATTCGGCAAGCACGTCTTCTTCGCCCTCGCCTCCTTCAATTCCGCCGCGCCATACATCAATTCAAACGTCATCCGCGTGTACGTGTTATTGTCGGTGTATCCATTCTGACTCTTCGGCGGCACCGAATTCAATCGAATCGTCCCACCCTTCTTCGTATACTTCCCCGCCAATGGATTCACACGCAAAGCCAAGTCCCGCGGCACTTCTACCGCGGACACAACGCTCCCCAATAGAAGAAGAACGCCAACCAAAAATCCTCGCTTTGTCATAAAGTCCATATTATACCATATTTCCGTCCCGCATTCAATCCCCCAAAATCCGCCGCGCTCAGCGCCCTGCCCCGTCT
>CAVIVB010000160.1:0-4479 GCA_963645785.1 bacterium | reverse complement strand
AAATCAAAGCCCCCATCGGAATGCCATCAGCAAGCGCCTTCGCGCACGTGAACAAATCCGGCTTCACAGTGTAGCCCTGCCACGCAAACCACGTCCCCGTCCGGCCCATCCCCGACTGCACTTCATCGCAAATCATCAACAGGTTCTTCTCATCGCAGAGCGCGCGAATGCCCTCCATAAACTCAGGCGTCGCCGGCGTCACACCACCTTCGCCCTGCACCGCCTCGAGCATAATCGCAACCGTCTTTTCATTGACCGCCGCCTTCACGCTTTCCAAATCGTTGTAGTCCGCATACGCAAAACCAACGGGAAGGGGATCATAACCTTCCTGACACCACGCTTGCGCCGTCGCCGCCAAGGTCGCCAATGTCCGCCCATGAAACCCTTGACGCATCGTCACAATCTCATAACGCCCACCATTGGCCGCGCCCCACTTACGCGCCAGCTTAATCGCCGCCTCGTTCGCTTCCGCGCCCGAATTGCAGAAGAACACCTTGCCGCCCAATCCCGAAAGCTCCACCAACTTCTTCGCCAACTTCGTCGCCGGCACATTCGCAAACAAATTCGACGCGTGCGTCAACTGCGCCGCCTGCTCCTGTATCGCTTTCACAACCTCCGCGCGCGCATACCCAACATTGTGCACGCCAATCCCAGACGTGAAATCGTAGAAGCTACGCCCATCCACATCGCGCACCGTCACGCCCTTGCCACTCGTCAGCACCACGCTCGGCGCATACGTCGGCATCACATTCTCAACATACAGGTCAAGAACCTCTTTTGTCTTATTTGTACTCATTCAGTTATCTCCGTTCCCACGCCTTCTCGCGTGAATATTTCAAGTAAAAGTGAATGCGCCATCCGCCCATCCACAAGTTGCACCTTGCGAACTCCAGAACGAATCGCATCTTCACAGCTTTCTATCTTCGGCAACATGCCGCCCGAAATCGTCCCATCCGCCTTCAACGCCGCCACTTCCCCCAAATGCAACGTCGAAAACAACGTCGTCGGATCTTCCGGATCCTTCAACAAACCCGGCACATCCGACACCAACACAAACTTCAAAACCTTCAACGCCTTCGCCAACGCCGCCGCCGCCAAGTCCGCGTTCACATTATAAAGGTGCGCATCATCCTCACCCGTCGCAAGCGGCGTCACAACCGGAATAATCCCCGCATCCAGCATCTCCACAACCGCCCGCGTATCAACCTTCGTCACCGCACCCACATACCCACGATCCGGCGTCGTAATCTTCTTTGCCCCAAATATCCAATTCCCATGCAACGGCCGCGCATTCGACGCGCGCAACTGCAAACGCCTCACCAAATCCGGATTCACCCGATTGTTCAACGTCTGGCGCACAACTTCCATCGTCTCCTCGTCCGTCACACGCAACCCCTCCACAAACGCCGGCGTATGCCCAGACGCCCGCAACGCGGCAGAAATCGCCTTCCCCCCACCATGCACAATCACAACCTTCATCCCAACAGCGCGCATAAATGCAATATCATCCATTAGGCTGTCAAGGTTCTCCTCGACTTCCATAACGGACCCACCCAGTTTCACAAGGACAACCGCCCCTTTGAAACCTTGTATATACGGCAAAGCTTCCGTCAAAACAGACGCCTTTGCCATCGCTGTATCTAATTTACTCATAAAGAGCGCATATTATAGCATATTTTTGCCGCGCCGTCAATGGGGAATTCATCCTCACCTATAAAAAGCACACGGGCTTTTCGAACCCGTGCGCCACAACGAGCGAGCACTCACTCGTCGTATCTCGAACCTTTTCTTACTTCTTCGCGACTTTCTTCGCTGGCTTCTTAGCAACCTTCTTCACCGGCTTCTTGGCGACCTTCTTCGCCGGCGCAGCCTTCTTCGCCGCAACCGTCTTCTTCGCACACGCTTTCTTCGTGCACGCGCACGCCTTCTTCGCGCAGGCCTTCTTTGCAGGCGCTTTCTTTGCAGCAGCCGTCTTCACAGCCGCTTTCTTGACTGGCTTCTTGGCAACTTTTTTCGTGGCCATGAGAATGTTCCTTATTTTAGTGTTAGCCGTCGGCACACTCGGTCTCGAATGCTACTTCCGCGACTTCACCACATATCATACACTATTTTCGGACAAATTGCAAGCGAGAATTTTAACTTTTTTCATCCCTCACATTTTTGCCCCATATCAAAATTCCCTAAAATTCGTCTCACACAAACGTCCGAAAATATGGTATAATATACGGCGTCATCCTTTAGAACATAGGAGATACAGATTATGGAACAGCAAATTAAGGCTAAACTTGAAGAGCTGCGTGCAGGGCTTCAGAACGATGGCGGCGATCTTGAACTGGTCAAGATCGACGGCAAAGTCGTTTACTTGAAGCTCGTCGGTCACTGCGGTTCATGTCCGTTCGCGATGATGACCCTCAAGCAAGGGATCGAAGTCGCATTGCAGGAAATTGATCCTGAAATCACAGTGGAGAGAGTCGCATGAAGACGGTCAACGTTTCTCTCGTGGGCGTGGGCGGCCAAGGCATTTTGCTGACGGCCGACCTCCTCGCAAAAGCCGCGGCACTCGCCGGGCTCGACGTCAAGAAGAGCGAAATCCACGGCATGGCTCAGCGCGGCGGTTCTGTCATCAGCCAAGTTCGCTTCGGCGAAGATGTCGCCTCGCCCATCATTCAGGAAGGCACGAGCGACATTCTCGTTTCCTTCGACAAGCTCGAGGCGCTCCGTTGGGCACACTTGATGTCCAAAGATGGCGTCGCGCTCGTCAACGACTTGTACCTTGTGCCAGTCACGGTTTCCTCCGGCCAACAACCCGCCGTCGAAGATTTGGATAGCAAGGTCCACGCGGCCTTTACGAAATCCATCTTCGTCGATGCCATGAAGATTGCCGAGGAAGTCGGCAACACGCGCACAATGAACATGGTGATCGCGGGCGCGCTTTCGGCCTTGACCCCGTTTGCGGAAGACTTGTGGTATCAGGCCATGAAGGAAATGCTCACAGGCCCGAAGGCAAAACTCCTCGAGGTCAATGAGAAAGCGTTCGCGCTCGGTCGCAAGGCCGCCATGCAGGCATAAAGAAAGGTAAGGCAAAAAAGATGGCCATGTGGAATCGCGCCGCGGAAACACTTTCGCGCGACGAATATGCAAAGTTGCAACTCGAGGGCCTCAAGAAATCCCTCGCACGCGTTTGGACGAATGAGTTCTATCGCACGCGCCTCCAGCGCGGCGGAATTGCTTCCCCAGATGATGTGCAGTCGCTCGATGATCTCGCGAAGCTCCCATTCTTCACGAAGGAAGATTTTCGCGAGGCGTATCCACTCAAGATGAATTGCGTCGACCGCAAAGACTTGATGGAATTCCACATGTCGTCTGGCTCGACGGGTACACCCGTCGTCATGGCCTACACGAAGAATGACCTTCTTCAATGGGCCGAATGCATGGCGCGCTGCTATTCAATGGCGGGAATGGAACGGAGCGACGCCGTGCAAATTATGCCGACGTTCGGCCTCTTCAATGGTGGCTTCGGTTGCTACCACGGCGCGCGCAAAGCCCAACTCTTCATCATCCCCGCCTCGTCCGGCAACACCGAACGCCAAATCCGCCTCATGCGCGACTTCCATGCCAAAGGCTTCATCTCCGTCGTCTCATATGTGCCGCGCATCATCGAAATGCTCGATGCCGACCCAACCGGCAATCACGACATCCCCTCTTTGCGCGTCGGCATCTTCGGTTCGGAAACTTTCTCCGACGAAATGCGCAAAAAGATTGAAGACCGCCTCCACATCGAATGCTTCGATATTTATGGCATGACGGAAACAGGCGGCATCGGCACAACAGGCCAAGACTGCCATTACCACTGCGGCCTCCACGTTTGGGAAGACCAATACATCACCGAAATCATTGACCCCGTCACAGGCAAAGTCCTGCCCGACGGCGAATATGGCGAGGTGGTCTTCACGTCCCTCACGCGCGAAGCCATGCCCATCATCCGCTACCGCACGCACGACATCACACGCATCATCTCGCGTGAGAAATGCGCTTGCGGCCGCACGTCCCTCCGCATCGACCGCATCACCGGCCGCACGGACGATATGCTCATCGTCAAAGGCGTGAACTTCTATCCGCGGCAAGTTGAACAAGCCCTCATGGAAATCCCCGGCGTCCGCGACGAATTCCAAATCATCTTGGAAGAACATAACGGCATGACAAACGTCACGATCAACGTCGAAGCCGATCCAGGCGTGACGGGCCACACCGTTGCGAAACACTTGCGCGAACGCCTCGGCTTCCTCCCGAAAGGCGACGTCTTCCCGGTCGGCTCTCTGCCGCGCACGGATGGCAAAGCCAAGCGCGTCATCCGCAAAAAAGTGGACTAAGGCGCCACTCAAAAAATTCAATTGTCAAAGATCAAAATAACCCGCGGCAGTTTCCCACCGCGGGGAGGGTTTATCGCCTAGCCCTCAAACGAATCTAAATCAATGCACC
>CAVIVB010000159.1:0-4540 GCA_963645785.1 bacterium | reverse complement strand
GACGATGAGTGTGTGGGGCGTGGTTGTGAATGGAAAGGTGTTGGGCACCGTGCGGATGAAGAAGGTTGGGATGTGGGCGATGAAGATTGAGTAAAGGGAGTAGTTGAAAGTGCCGCGGAAATATGATATAATATACGGCATAAGGCTTGTTAGGATTTTACAAAACAGATTACAAATTAATTAGAAAGGTTCAAAATAAATGAGTCAGAAGCAGACAGTGTGGACGAACAATGATTTCCCGAAAGTGGGGATTCGTCCGATTATTGATGGTCGTCGGCGCGGCGTTCGTGAGTCGCTCGAAGATCAGACGATGGAGATGGCGAAGTCGGCTGCGAAGCTGATTTCGGAGAATCTTCGTTATCCGGATGGGACGCCGGTTCAGTGCGTGATTGCGGATACGACGATTGGTGGTCGCTTTGAAGCGGCGATGTGCGCGAACAAGTTCCGCGACAATAATGTTGGGGTGTCGCTTTCGGTGACGCCGTGCTGGTGCTATGGCACGGAGACGATGGATTTGGACCCGCAGATGCCGAAGGCGGTGTGGGGCTTCAACGGGACGGAGCGGCCGGGTGCGGTGTACTTGGCGTGCATGCTGGCGGGTTATGCGCAGCGTGGAATGCCGGCGTATGGCATTTATGGTCACGAGGTGCAGAACCGCGATGAATCGGCGAAGATTGCGCCGGATGTGGCGGAGAAGATTTTGCGCTTTGCGAAGGCGGGGTTGGCTGTGGCGATGATGAAGGGTAAGAGCTACCTTTCGATTGGTACGTCCGCGATGGGCATTGCTGGTTCGTTCGTCGATGTCAACTTTATGCAGGATTACCTCGGCATTGCGCCGGAGAACATGGACGAGTGCGAAATTCTGCGTCGTATTGAAGAAGGCATTTACGACAAGGAAGAATACAAGAAGGCGCTCGCGTGGATGCGCAAGAACCTCAAGGAAGGCAAGGACTACAATCCGGTCAAGATTCAGAAGAGCCGCGAGGCGAAGGATAAGGACTGGGACTTCATTGCGAAGATGGCGATCATCGTGCGCGATATGATGGCGGGCAATCCGAAGCTCAAGGAAATGGGCTTTGGCGAAGAGGCTGTTGGGCGCAACGCGATTGCGGGCGGCTTCCAGGGCCAGCGGCAGTGGACGGACCATTGGCCAAATGGCGATGTGACGGAAGTGTTCTGCAACAGCTCGTTTGACTGGAATGGCAAGAAGATGCCGCAGATTCTCGCGACGGAAAATGATTCGTTGAACGGGATTTGCATGCTTCTCATGTGGCTGCTGACGAATAAGGCGTCGATGTTTGCGGATGTGCGGACGTATTGGTCGGACGCGGCAGTTAAGCGCGCGACGGGCAAGGGCTTGCCGAAGGACGCGAAGAACGGGATTATCCACTTGCTCAACTCGGGCTCGTGCTGCTTGGATGCGGCGGGCGAAATGAAGGAGAAGGGCAAGAGCGTCTTCAAGAATTGGTGGGACGTCACGGATAAGGATATTGACGCGACGCTCAAGGCGACGAAGTGGGTGCCGGCGGGCGTGGAATATTTCCGCGGCGGCGGGTTCTCGAGCTCGTTCTTGACGCCGAAGGGGATGCCGCTGACGATGACGCGTATCTCGATTGTGAAGGGGCAAGGCCCGGTCCTTCAGATTGCGGAAGGCTGGTCCGTGACGCTTGACCCGAAGCAGCAGAAGACGCTGATGGAACGCACGAATCCGGAATGGCCGTGCACGTGGTTTACGCCGCGCTTGACGGGCAAGGGCTTCTTCAAGGATGTCTATTCCGTGATGAATGCGTGGGCCGCGAACCATGGCGCGATTGCGTACGGTCACATTGGTGCAGACTTGATTACGCTTGCTTCGATGCTGCGTATTCCAGTTGCGATGCACAACGTGCCAGAAGAGAAAGTCTTCCAGCCGCATTGCTGGGGTCTCTTTGGCGCGTCGGATGATCCGACGGGTGCGGACTATCGTGCGTGCAAGAACTTCGGTCCGCTCTACGCGACGAACCGCTAAGGCAGCTTAGCCTCACGAGATTGCGATGGAAACGAATTTGAAGCGAATGATTGCTCGGTGCGTTTCCATCGTAATCTTTCTATTTAGTTTTGTTGCGGCCGCGGCAGATTTTTATGTGACGCCGACGCGTGCGATGCGCGTTCCAAAGATAGACCGCCGCAAATGCCGCAACCTCAATGCAGTCTTGCGTATTGCTGAAACGAACGACACCATTCATCTTGCGACGGGCACTTACAATTTGCCGCGCAAGGGCTTGACGCTTTCAACGCCCGTCACCATTCTGGGCGGCTATTCGACCGACTTCAAAACGCGCGATCCATTCAAGACGCCCACGTGCATTGCGCCAACGGGTGTTCACACCGCGCGCCTTTCGCATGCGGATTTTGCATTCTTCAATCTAGACTTTACTTCCTCCACGAACGCCCCGCGCGCGGCACTTCTTGTGGATGGGCTCACCTTCAATGGCGCGGCCTTTACGAATCTCGCGCCGAGCATTTCAAAGGTGCGGGCCGCGGCACTTTTTCGCGGCGAAAATGGGGGCTCGCCGATTGCGCTGACGATTCGCAATTGCACGTTCCTTAATTCATACGGTCCCGCGTTGCAACTCAATTGGAACGCTGGTTCGCTCACGATTACCAACAACGTCTTTTCAAACAATTGGCCATTTGCGGTGAGTTTGGCTGGGCCCTTCCGTGGCCCTTCGATTCCGTGCGATTTCAGTGCGAACACACTCCCCACAAATTCGCTTTACTTCAATTTTGGCCTCGTCACAAATTGCGCGGCAAATATCTTCACGGCGCCAACGATGAAGCCGATTGGGCTTGAGGAGGACGAGGTAAGCGAAGCGACGGAGGAAGAAGAATGAAACGTGTGTTCCGTCTTTTTGTCTTTGCGCTTTTTGCGTTGGGCACGCTGTGCATTTCTGCCGCGGATGTTGCGCTGATTGCGCATGACCCCGGCTATTACACATCACTTGCAAATCATGCCCGGCGGTGGCTTGCCTCACATTCTATCTCGGCTGAAGTGACGACGCCGAAAGATCTGCCGCGGTCGATTCAGTCGGCGAAGATCACATTTCTATTTGGGTTCAATGAGCCGAGCGCGGCCGAGATTTCACACCTGAAGAATTATCGTGCGCGGGGCGGGAAGCTTGTTGTCTTTCATTCGGCCTCGCCTGCGCTGGCGAGTTTGATGGGCGTTCGGCTTCTTGGATATCGCACGGCGCCGTATCCAGGCGCGTGGAGTCGGATGGACTTTGATGTGCGGGCGCTATCGGGTTGTCCTAAGACGATTCGGCAGACATCGACAGTGTTGCAACGCGCATCGCCCATCAAGGGGAAGTCGTACACGCTTGCGACGTGGTCGGATCGGCTAGGGCGCGCTTCGGGCGAGGCGGCGTGGATTGCATCGAGTGCTGGTTATTGGATGACGCATGTCTTATTGGCAGATGGCGATGAAGATTTGAAGGCGCAACTCATTGCCGCGTTTTGTGGCGCGACCGTGCCGAAGCTTTGGAATGCGAAAGAGGCCGCGGCGCGTGCGAAGGTTCAACACGAATCGTTGCGAGCGTATGCGCTCAAGCAAGTGCCGCGGGCGGGCGAGATTCATGCCGTCTGGGATCATTCGGGGTGTGGGATTTATCCTGGCAATTGGGCGCAGACGATGCGTCTTTTGAAGGAAGCGCGTGTGACGGATCTCTTTGTGAATGTGGCGGGCGCGGGCTTTGCACATTATCCATCGGATAAACTGCCGCGGTCGAAAACATATCAACAAGAAGGGGACCAACTGGCGGCGTGTTTGGCCGCGGCCAAGAAGCAGGGCATTCGTGTGCATGCATGGATTTTGTGTTTTACGGCGACGCGTGCGACGCCCGAGAGGCTGGCCGAATTTCGCCGCCGCGGGTGGTGCCTCAAGACAAAAGAAGGCAAAGAAACAGAATACCTCAATCCAGCCAAGGCGGAAGTTCGTGACCACATCTTGAATGCCATTGATGAACTTCAAGTGAAGTATCCGGGTTTGAATGGAATTCATCTTGATTTCGTGCGGTGGTATGAACGGAGCGTAAAGCCGAAGAATGCGACGTATGTGATTTCATCTTTTGTGGCGTCGGCGCGGGCCCGTGTGAAAAGGCCGCGTTGGCTGACCGCGGCAGTTTTGGGGAAGTATCCCGCGTGTGTGGCATCGGTCGGACAAGATTGGGACAGTTGGCTCACGGCCAATTCCGTCGACTACGTTGTGCCAATGGATTACACGGAGGATTTGCCGCGGTTTACTTCGTATGCGGCGCAACAGGGCGGAATGAAGTCGCATGCGCGGCGCACAATCGCGGGATTGGGTGTGACGGCGAATGAATCGCGCCTAAATGCGCGGCAGGTGATTGACCAGATCAATGTTGCGCGGCGGTTTGGACTTGCAGGCGTTGCGCTCTTCGATTTGGATGTCACGCTTGAGACGAAGATTCTGCCCTATTTGAAGCTTGGCATTTGGTAATCGCTCCACCGCTTCAGTGTATTCAGTGGTAAGAACCTACAC
>CAVIVB010000158.1:0-4559 GCA_963645785.1 bacterium | reverse complement strand
CTGCGATGTCGGTTGTGTATGATCGCGGCCAGCTCGACTCGATGGTCATGGAAATTAATGATATGACCAATCAGCAACAGTTGGAGATCTTGACGCAGCTTATCGAAGGAAAAAACAAGCTTGCGGCAGAGGCCGCCAAAGAGCATTATGAATTCGTGACGGGCGAAGCGTACGAAAGCGTGGAAGCCGCGCAAAAGTGGCTGGATGAAAATCCAGATGAGGAGTCGGATCCTTCGACCGACAACGAATAAACCGCGGCAGATTTATTTCGTCCCCACGAGCTTGGCGTCGCCGCCATCCCAGCCCCACAGCTTATACTCAAGCGCCAGCGTTCCATCCTCATTGAAGGTGAACATCCATTTGATGTTGAAGACGCCATCCGTAAAGTGCGTCCACACTTCAAATTTATTTGCCGCGGTCCATGCGCCTGAGCTAGCCGCTTCATGCACGCCGACAAAGTGCTTCAAGCTTTCATACGGCGTGTTATCAAACTTGATGCGCCCCGTCGCCCATTGGCCCAACCCAACCGGCAACACCTGCCGCCCGCATTCGCCCAAGAACGAAACGTTCCAACCATCCTTCGTCTCTTCTAAGCTCGCCTCGCGCAAATGAAGCCACTTCTGTTCGCCCTTCAATTGGAACTTCGCCTTTTCTTTGAGCGCCTTTTGGGCCGCGGCACTTTTTGCCTTTGCCTCGCCCGCAACCGTCCGCAAGCCCAAATTTGCGCATGCCTTCTGTAAGCTCGCGACCGCCGCCGTATCCTCCTTCAAGGGCGCATCCTCAAATGCGGGATACAACAATTCCCACACGCGATTCAATTCATCACGCGAATCCCACGTCGATGCCGTCAGCGAAATCACCACATCCTTTTTCGGCAGCACAACTGTGAGTTGCCCATACGCCCCATCCGCACGATAGCTATCCTTCCGCCCTCGCCAAAATTGAAAACCATATCCGCGCTTCCAATCGTCATCTGCTCTTTTATAATCCCCACTCCAACCGCTCAACGTTTCACACCCTGTCATCAGCCGCATCCACTCGCTCGCCAACACCTGCCGATCGCCCCAACGCCCCTCTTGCAAACACCACTGCCCAAACCGCGCAATCTCCTCCGTCGTCATATTCATCCCCCAACCGCCGCACGCCACACCGCTCGGCGACACCGTCGACCACGCCTTTTCAATCCCAATCACATCGAACAACTTCTCCTTCAAAAACGCCATCAACTTCTTGCCCGTCACACGCTCAACAATTGCCGCGCACATGTACGTTGCGCTCGAATCATATTGATACCGCGTCCCTGGCTCATAATCAAATTCATTCGCCAAAAACGCCTTCTCCCAATCGAGCTCGCCCGTCTTGCGCATGCGGTCCGCCAACTTCGTCCCGGTATTCATCGTCAGCAAATCACGAATTCGCAATTGGCGCAAATTCTCGCTCACCTTTTCGGGCAACTTGTCCGGGAAAAACTTGATAACGCGATCATCCAAATCAAGCTTCCCCTCGTCCACCAAAAACCCAATTGCCGTCGCGGTAAAACTCTTCGAGTGCGAATACAAAATATGTGGCAACTCCTTCTTGAACGGCGCCCACCAGCCCTCGGCAATAATCTTCCCATGCCGCACAATCATAAAGCTATCCAGCCGCATCGTCTTGTCACACACCTCCACCCAACGCTGAATTGCCGCGGACGAAACGCCTTGTGATTCGGGCGTCGCGCGTTCCATTTCCTTCGCGCTGTTCGCCCTCAGCCACGCCTCATTCTCGTCGTAAAACTTTCCAAAAACGCCATGCCCCATTTCAAAGCCGACCGCCATATCCTTATCTTGCGAAGGGCACACATTGAAGGCCGCCCACACGCTCGCGGGCGCACACGTGATATCAACCGTCCCACACACAAAGCGAATCGGCACATGAATCCGCCGCGCAAAATTTGCCGCGTCAAAATACGGTGCGTCCTTCGCCGTCGCCTCGCGCGCCGCCTCACGTTGCGCCTCCACAATTTGTGGCCAGCCCGCCTGACGCTGATACTTCACATTCCCCAGCCAATCGCATCCCGCCGGCACATAAACTGCCGCGCGCGTAATGTGCTTGTTGAGCCCCGTCAAATATAAACCAAACATCCCGCCTTGCGACGTCCCCGAATAACGAAAACGATTCACGTCCACATCTTCACGCGCCGCAACCCAATCCACCACACGATCAATCCCCAAAATCACGGGATAGTAATAATACGCCTCACGCCCCTCACTCAATCCCGCTTGACTATAATACTCAACGCCATACTTTTCATGATACGCCGCATTCATCGCGTCATATTTCTTTTGCGCCCCCGGAATGTTGTCCCACATCGGCACCCAATCATACACCGTCATCGTCACGCGAATCTCATTTGCCGCGCCTTCCATATCTTGCGACCAATTGCCCAGCCCCGCGCCCGGCACATTGAACACGACCGGATACTTCTTCGCCGCGCTCGCATCCTTCGGCACACTCATGAAACCATACACCCGCCGACCAAACGTCGCAAACGAAATACGATAAAAATCAAACTCCTTCGTACAACGCGCCTCCAGCCGTTCCACCTTCGCATCGAGCGGCACTTCTTTCGCCAGCTTCGCCTTCGCCGCCGCCCAATATCCATCGAAGTCCTTCGGGTCTTCCGCCCCCGGCAAAATCTTGCACGGATCCACCATCACGCTCTCCCCCGTCCAACTTTTCCCATCCGGACCCGTCAGCCCCACACGCAAACAACCCGGCTCCTTCAATGCGCCGCGAATCTTGATCGATCGCTCCTTCGCCACATCCCACGCCGCCTCGCACACAACCTTCGACCCAAAATTATCGAGCCGCACCTGAATGACACCCGTCGTACAACTCGTTGGCGCCACAAGCGTAAACTCCGCCTCTTCCCCGACGATATACCGATGGTCCGCACGATCCGGCGTGACAACTAATTTATCCCCAGCAAAGCCGCTGTGGAGAAGAGTTAGACCAATACTAATAAATAAGACAAGTTTCTGAACTGTTTTCATGCCCCTTATTATACCATATTTCAGACGCAAATGCGAGTGGAAATTTTAGCTCGGATAAGAAACCTCGTTAGGCATGCGCCTATCCGCACGCGGTGAAAGCGACAGCGTAATGGGCGAAGAGGCGATCTCTTTCAAAACGTCTCCAAGCTCCGCGGCACTTTTGGTGAACGGTACTTGGGCGGACGCCTTTCCACAACCGAAGGCCTCGCACACTTTGCCGCAGCGAATCCAGGCATTCCCAAGAAGGAGTCTTTAACGATTTATCTCAATCCGGCGGTACGTGACTAACCGCGAAAGATTTTTGGGTGGTGGCGCGGCGGGATTGATCAAGCACCGCTTCATCAATCGATAACATCCGTCCATAACAAAAGAAGAAATTGAATTTTAATCCCTTTTCATTTCTTTTTTTATCTTTTCGTGCTTGAAATCTGTCGCGGAATATGGTATAATACACGTCATTCTTCCTCGGATGGGGTAGAGAACTCTAACGAAACAAATGTGCAGAAAGGTTTTTAAATAATGAGAAGCGCGTTGAGAAAAGGTCAGACGATGGTGGAATACATCATCATCGTTTGCTTGATTGCGATTTCGCTGATCGCGGTGTTTACGTATTTGAGCCGGGCGATTGGGCGCAAGGCGGCGGGCGCGGCAGAAGCGTTGTCGTCGCAGGAAGGTTCGAGTGCGAAGAGCGAGGTTGAATCGATTAGCGAAGATTCGATCAAGGATTTGGGCGAATAAGATGCGCCGCGGTCAGGCGATGGTTGAGACGTGCTTGGCCATCGTTTTTGTGTCGCTGATCCTGTTTGGATTTTTTCAGTTGTCGCAGATGCTGACGGCGCGGATTTTGCTGGACCATGCTGCGGCACGAGCGGCGCGTGCGCGGTCGGTGGGGATGAATGATTTCATGTGTTTGAAGTCGGCGCGTGTGGCGATGATACCGGTTGCGGGCAAGCGCGTGTGGCCAGATGAGAATGAGGAGGAGTTTGATGAGGCGTCGCGCGTGCCGATTTATTTGTGTACGGATAATGAGGCGATTGCGCGGGGTGTTTTGGAGTATGAACGTTGGGACACGATGAAGGTGGATGTGGATGCGGGTGGGGGACTGGCGTCGAAAGTGGATGGGAAGATTGAGATGGATTTGCCGCGTTTTTTTTCAATTGGGGATAGTGAAGACAATCCGATTCGAATGGAAGGGGAGAACGAGATTGAGGCGCATTTCCCGTTATATATGAATGATCAGGGGCGGTAGAGAGATGCGGATGCGGAGAGGTCAAGTTGCGCTTTATTTGGTGATGACGATTGTCATCTTGGCGATCTTGGCGCTCTTGAATGTGGATACGTTTTTGGCGGTGAGGGGGAAGAATCACGCGCAACATGCGGGGGATGCGGCGGCGCTGGCGGCGGCGAAGGAACAAGGGCGGCTCTTGAATGAGATTGGCGAACTCAATTTGAAACACATTGCGGCCGCGGCAAAAAATGAGCGGGAAGAATGCGCGGCGATTGTGATGGAGCAGAGGCGGAAGG
>CAVIVB010000157.1:0-4611 GCA_963645785.1 bacterium | reverse complement strand
TATCCGTCGCGACCAACACGCGATTGCGCCCATGACGAAAGTTCTCCAGCGCCTTTGTACGTTGGCCTTGCGTCTTATCGGAATGAATCGCCGCGCACGGAATATCAGCCCGCAAAAGTTTCTTCACAATGCGATCCGCCCCATGACGCATCTTCGCAAACACAATCACCTTCGACCATTCCGGATGCGTCTCGAGAAGATGAATAAGAAGCGAATCCTTCTGATTCTTTTCGACGAACATCACCTTCTGATTGATGCGCTCCACCGTCGGCGCTTCAGGCGAAATTGTCACTTGCGCCGGATCGTGAACGAGTTCGCCCGCCAGCTTCTTGATCTGCGGTGAAAGTGTCGCGGAAAAGAACAAAGACTGCCGCGCCAACGGAAGCTTCGAAATGATGCGCTTGATGTCAGGCAAGAAACCCATATCGAGCATGCGGTCGGCTTCGTCAAGAACGAAACATTCCACTTGATCAAGATAGATAATTCCTTGCGTCATCAAATCAATCAAGCGGCCCGGACACGCGACAACAACTTCCGCGCCGCGCTTAATGTCCTTCGTCTGACCAAACTGCGAAACGCCGCCAAACACACACGCAAAGGGCATGTCGATATACTTCGAATAGAGCTTCACATTCTCGGCCGTTTGTGCGGCCAATTCGCGCGTCGGAGAAAGAACGAGCGCACGCGGATGCCCCACATGCCGCGGCTTGCGATTGCGAATGAGGTGGTTCAAAATCGGCAACATGAACGCGGCAGTTTTTCCTGTGCCCGTTTGCGCACAGCCAATCAAATCGCGCCCTTCCAAAAGATACGGCATCGCCTCAGCCTGAATGGGCGTCGGCTCCGTGTAATGTGCATCCTTGATGGCGCGCTGCAAGGCTTGGTCGAGGCGACCGAATATGGTATTTTCAAACATAACTTTAGACGACTGGCTTAATATATTTCGACTTCAATGCGCGCCAGAGTACGACGCAAAATGCCGAGAGCGGAATCGCGAGGAGCATCCCCAAAACAGGTCCAAGTAATGTCGCCCAAAAGAAAAACGAAAAGATGACACCCGCATATCCAAGCCCCGTCTTGTTGCCCTGAATCCGCGGCGTAATAAAGTACCCATCCAAGAATTGCCCAGCCGCCCACACACACAACACCAGCACCAAGCGCGCCATCGAACCACCATGCGCAAAATACGCCATCGGCAACGCCACCGGCAAACACACAACCGACCCAAACAGCGGAATCAAATTCAACACCCCAAGCGCAAATCCAATCATAAACCCATACGGCAACCCCACCAACGCAAACCCCGTCCCATACAGCACGCCCTCAATCAAACAAATCACCGTTTGCCGCTGAAAGAAGCTCACCAAAATATCGATGAACGCATCAATCTGCTCCGCGACAAATCCCTTTGTCTCATCCTTCAAAAACGGCATCTGCGCCACAATCTCGCTCCCACGCCGCTCCCGCGTCGTCAAGAAAAACACAAAGAAAATCATCGCGACCAACGCCGACACAACCCCGCCCAAACACTTCAGCGCCCCCGTCCCCGCCTTCACAGCCGACGGCGCATAATCCGTATACAAACTTCCAAAGTCCGCCGTGTTAATTCCAAACTGTTCCAAGAGCGACTTCAACTTCGGAAACGTCACACGAAACCAATCCGTCACCTTCGCGACAAGCTCCGGCCCTTGCCGCACCAAATTCGAAACTTGGTCCACCATCACCGCCCCCGCATACCACAAGAAGAAAACAAGCGGCACCAAAATCGTCAGCAGCATAATCGTCAACGCCAACGACGGATTACGCACCACGCCCTTCCACCATTCATAATACGGCTTGAAGAAAAGCGACAAGAAAAATCCCACAATCACCGGCACAATCGCGGGACTCGCAAACGCCAACGCCTTCAACACAATCCACGCGACAAACCCCACAAACAAAAACAACACCGTGAACGACAACACCGTCAACCCGCGCGTAATCATCTTCTTTTGTCTCTCCGAAAACTCAATCATTTTGAACCTCCTAAATCTTTCTTCGCCGATCCGACGTGCCTGGAATATGCAACTTGTCGCGATACTTCGCCACCGTCCGCCGCGCAACAGGGAACCCCGCCTCCTTCAACGCCGCGGCAATTTTTTCATCCGAGAGTGGCGCCGTCTCATCTTCATTGTCCACAATCTCCCGCAACTTCGCCAAAATCGCCGTCTGCGAAACCGCCTCGCCCGCCGCCGTCGTCACGCCCGACGCAAAGAACCGCCTCAGCTCAAACGTCCCTTGCGGCGTCGCGGCATATTTATCCCGCACCGTCCGCGACACCGTCGTACTATGCACGCCCACCTTCTCCGCCACCTCCAACTCCGTCAGCGGCTTCAACGCGCTCAACCCCTTTTCAAAGAACTCCTGCTGCCTGTCAAAAATCGCCTGCGCAATATCCTGCACCGTCTTCTGCCGCTTCTGAATCGCCTCACGAAACGCTTGCGCCGCGGCAATCCTCTCCTTCACATACGCCTTTGTTTCCGCCGTCTGCTTCGGGTCCTCCAAAAGTGCCGCGAACGATTTCGACAAATGAATCTCCGGTAAACTCCGCTCATCCGTCTCCGCAATCCAACGCCCCTCACGCTTCACCGCATGCACTTCCGGATTGATGTATTCAACCCTCTCCCGCACACTTTGATACTGCCGCCCCGGCCGCCCATCCAACGTCCTCAACAACCTCACCGCTTCCTTAAATTGCGCCGGCGTCAAATCCAACTTCTTCTCAATCAACTCATAACGCCCCGCCGCCAAATCTTCCAAATGGTCCGTAATAATCGCCCTCACATCATCCTCATACGGCGAATCATACAAGTTGTCCATCTGCGCCAGCAAACATTCTTTCGGCGTCCGCGCCCCACACCCAGGCGGATCAAACTCCATCAACTTCCCCAACGCCGCCAGCACCTCGTCCTTCGTCTTCTGAAACGCCGTCATCACATCCGGAATCGACCCACGATAATACCCGTTCTCATCCAAATCCCCAATCAACACCTCCGCCATCGGCCAATCTTCTTCTGCAATATCCGACGTCGCAAGCTGCGCCAATAAATGCTCCTGCAACGTCTCTTCCTTGATCTGATTATCAAAGAAACTTTGCCGCCGCTCCGCCGCCTCCTCATCATAATTGCACCCCGGCGTGAAATCATCTTCCGGATAATCCGGCGTCTGCGATTCCTCTTCCCGCCGCTGCTCGATCTCCGACATCGACGTCTCCAGCGGCCGGTCCACATCCTCAATCGCCGGATTCTGATTCATCTCCGCCACAATCTCCGCACGCAATTCCGGTAGCGACGTCGCAAGCAACTTCAGCGCCTGCATCTGCCGCGGTGCAAGCGTCTGAATCTGTTTTTGACGTTGGGAAAGATTGAGCATCGACGTTCTCTTCCTCGTTAGAAAATTTCGCAGTGTGGCAACTCGCCCACCAGCGGCCGCGCATATTCAATAAACGCCGCGGTCACGTCGTGCCCATTCTTCGCGATAAAATTCTTCGGCACGCTCCGCGTAAATTTTGCCGCGTTCGCAATCGGCTGCGGGGCAAACGCCGCCTGATACTTCTTGCCCTTCGCACGCAAAATCGCAATCGTCCCTTTCGTGAGCTCACCCTTCAGCGCCGCCTTCACAGCCGCCGCGCCCGCCGCACGCGCCTCCGCCTGATCCACCTTCGACGCCACACCCGGAAAGCTCCTCTGCAAATACCCAAACGTGTCCGCCCGCACCCTCTTCACCTTCCCCGTCGCCTTCAAATACTTCGCCAAATAATCCCCAAGCGCCCCCGTCCCGCTCATCTGCACATTCCCATGCGAATCCTTCTCGCCCCCCGCAAATTTCGCACCAATCGACTCCCCCTTCTCATCGCGAATCCCTTCCGATACCGCGACAACGCACCGACCATACTTCTTCATCGCCCCCAACACATCCGCCTCAAACTTCTCCAAGCTGAACGGCACTTCCGGCAAATAAATCAAATGCGGACCATCATTCTTGTTCTCTCTCGCAAGCGCCGCGCTCGCCGTCAAAAACCCCGCATCGCGCCCCATGATGATATCAATCTTAACTCCACCCAAAGCCCGATTATCAAGGTCGTCTCCCTTCAACGCACTCGCCACAAAACGTGCCGCGGACCCAAATCCCGGCGTGTGATCACAACTGCGCAAATCATTATCAATCGTCTTCGGAATGTGATACACCACCAGCGGATAATTTTCTTTCTCAGCCTCTTCCGCCACAATCCGCGCCGCATCCGCCGAATCATTCCCACCAATGTAGAAAAAGTATCCAACGTCCAACTTCCGAAACGCCTCAAAGATCGCGCGGCAATCTTCCACCGTCGGCTTCTTCCGACAACTCCCAAGCGCACTCGACGGCGTCTCACCAATCGCCTCCAACTTCTTCACGCTCGCCTTGCGAAGGTCAATATAATCATTCCCCAAAATCCCCAAAATGCCATGACGCGCACCGAGGATGCGACCAATCCGCGCGGACTTCCGCGCTTCCAAAACCGCCCCCACGAGCGATTCATTAATCACCATCGACGGCCCGCCAGACTGCGCAATGACCATATTTAACTTCTTC
>CAVIVB010000156.1:0-4638 GCA_963645785.1 bacterium | reverse complement strand
CTTCAGCCCACTCCTCCCATGCATTTAGCCAAATCTTGCCAAGATTTTCCAAAATCTTGCCAAGAATTCCGAAAATCTTGCCAAGATTTTTAAAATTCTTGCCAAGATTAACCTAAATTCATCCCCTCACCCACCTAACCTCTCCCCCTCACCCACAAAAACTGCCGCGCTTAAAAAGGAAAAGACCGACTCGTTTTCATTCGAATCGGCCTCTCTCTCAACGCAAAAAGCGCGGCATTAATTCTTATAAAGAACCTTGCCCGAGCCCTTATGAACCTGTCCAATGATGTTGTAGGACTGGTGCATCGCGCGCAAAATGTTCGTCGCCTTATCCAATTGCGACTTCGGCAGAATGATGACGTACCCAATGCCCATATTGAACACGCGGTACATTTCATCGTGATCCACCTTGCCCTGACGTTCAATAAACTTGAAAATCGTCGGCACTTCCCAGCTAGAACGGTCAATTACCGCATCCACCGTATCCGGCAACACGCGCGGAATATTATCAATAAAACCGCCGCCCGTGATGTGCGCCATGCCCGTAATGCGAACCTTGCGCTCCAAAATCTTCGACACCGGACGCAAGAAGCTGCGATGCACCGCCAGGAGCGCATCCGCAAACGTCTGATTCGTCCCCGGCAATTTATCCTGCGGCGAATATTGGCACAAATCAAAAATGACGCGCCGCGCCAGCGAATATCCATTCGTCTGCAACCCGCCCGACGGCAAACCAATAATCACATCCCCGCGGCGAATCGACTTGCCCGTAATCAAATTCTTCCGCGAAACGCACCCAACAATCGTCCCGACCAAATCATATTCGCCCACTGGATAGAGCCCCGGCATCTCCGCCGTCTCGCCCCCCAAGAGCGTCATACCATTCTCTTTACACGCCTTGCAAAGCCCACTCACAACCGCCTTGAACTGCCCCGCGTCAAATTTCGCCGTGCCCACATAATCCATAAAGAACAACGGCTTGGCGCCTTGCACCAAAATATCATTCACGCAGTGGTTCACAATATCCTGCCCCACCGTGTCGTGCCGATTCGTCATCGCGGCAACTTTCAACTTCGTCCCCACCCCATCCGTCGAAGCAACCAGAATCTGGTCCTTCCCTGGTGGCACCTTCAAAAGCCCACCAAATGAGCCAATTCCTCCCAGCGATAACGCCGTCTTCGTCCCCGCCACCATCGACTTGATCGATGTCAACGCCGTCATCTTATTGTCAATATTTACGCCCGCCTTCGCATATGCGGACACCTTTTCGGACTTCTCAGACATTTCAAAACCTCTTTTATTTGCTGGGAATCGTGGCACACGAAGGGCGCGTGCTTTTTTCACACGCGCCCCCCGCCTCGCTCAATTAGAGCTTGTTGTTCGAACCAAGAACCTTCACAATCTTGTGGATGTAAAGCTTCTTCATCTCTTCACGCGCCGGCGTCAAATACTGCCGCGGATCAAAGTGATCCGGACGTTCATTGAAGTGCTGGCGAATCGCCGCCGTCATCGCGAGACGCGAGTCGGAGTCAATATTGATCTTGCACACCGCGCTCTTCGCCGCCTTGCGAAGCTGCTCTTCCGGAATGCCCACCGCGTCAGGAAGCTTGCCGCCATTCGAATTGATGATGTCGACATATTCTTGCGGAACGCTGGACGAACCGTGCAAAACAATCGGAAAGCCCGGGAGCTTCTTCTCAACAGCCTTGAGGACGTCAAACGCGAGCGGCGGCGGAATCAACTTCCCCGTCTTCGCATCACGCGTGCACTGTTCTGGCTTGAACTTGTACGCACCATGGCTCGTGCCAATCGAAATCGCGAGCGAATCGCAACCCGTCTTCGTCGCAAATTCAATCACTTCTTCCGGCTTCGTGTAGTGGCTCTCTGCCGCGGAAACTTCATCTTCAACGCCCGCGAGAACGCCGAGTTCCGCCTCAACCGTCACATCATACTTGTGAGCATACGCCACAACCTTCTTCGTCAACTTGATGTTTTCCGCAAACGGAAGCGACGAACCATCAATCATCACCGACGAAAAGCCCGAGTCAATGCAGCTCTTGCACGTCTCAAAGCTGTCACCATGGTCGAGGTGAAGCACGATCTGCGGCTTCTTGCAGCCGAGTTCCTTCGCGTATTCAACCGCGCCCTGCGCCATGTAGCGAAGAATCGTCGGGTTCGCATACTTGCGCGCACCCTTCGACACCTGCATAATCACCGGCGACTTCGTTTCCACCGCCGCCTGAACGATCGCCTGCATCTGCTCCATCGTGTTGAAGTTGAATGCCGGAATTGCATAACCACCCTTAACGGCCTTCGCGAACATCTTCTTGGTGTTCACAAGCCCGAGGTCTTTGTAGCTGGTCTTCTTCATTGTATGTATACTCCTTACTAGGAAATAAATGGTGGGCTATAGTGGATTCGAACCACTGACCTCTTCCATGTCAAGGAAGCGCTCTAACCAACTGAGCTAATAGCCCTTAAGATGGCGCATATTATACCATATTAGCCCCCACTCTGTCAACGCCAAATTCGAGAAATGTGTCATATTTCATCGTTTCAACCATATCTTACATACTTTATTTGACTTCATTTCCGCGGCAGATCCCCCTTCTCGCCCACAAACACCCCCTTTCACGCCCACAACCCCTGCACCTTGACTTGCTGAAATGTGCCGCGCCTTGCTGAAATGTGCCGCGGAAAAAGTTTAACTTTGTGTGAACCTTTTCGCTCCGTTTTGCATTTTAATTTGAAAAGGGGCTAACAGGCCCTCCGAATAATCGGATTATAAACAAAATGTACAAAATAAGAAAGGCAGGACTCTAAAATGGGTATGTTAGGTCAGGGGCTCGTCCTGATGATCGCCGGCATGACGATCGTCTACTTGTTCCTCTGGGTGATGATTATTATTTGCAAGCACGCGAGCTTGTTCGTGAGCCGGTTTTCCAATGTAATACCGGACGATGAGCCCAAAAAGAAACGTGCCGCGCCCCCCGTCGTTCAAGAAAGTGCCGCGGTCGCGTCACCTTCTGCTGCGGGTCCAACTGAAGGCGAAGAGGTCAAAGCGCCTGTCCCAGGCACCGTCCTGCGTGTCACAGCCCAAGATGGTCAGACGGTCGAAAAGGGCGATGAGCTCCTTGTTATGGACGTCATGAAGATGGAAACACCCATGACCGCTCCACGCGCAGGCCGCGTCTCAATCCGCGTCGCCGCGATGGATAAGGTTGGCACGGGCGATATCCTCGCCGTGATTGGCGACTAAAAGGCTGAAAAGGCTTAGAAAGTTTAGAAAGAGGTCACACAAAATGAAGAAGTTTCTGATATTTTTCACGCTCGCCGCGGCAGTTTTTACCACGCAAGCGAATGATGGTGATTGGAAGACAACCCTCAAAAAGGTGGGCAATTTGCGCCAAGATACGGGCATCGCAGGCTTTATGCAATCCACGCCTCCCGCCTATCTAACAGGCGATTTTGACGCGTCTGAACGCCCCGAAAAGAAGGCGTTCGCGGCGAATCGCAACGGCTATTACGACGCCAATTGCCAGTGGCACGGCGGCTACTTCGATGAAAATGGTGCCTTTGTCAAGGGACATGAGATTCACACCCTCTTTGGAATGCCCTACGGCCTCGGCCAGCTCATCATGATTCCTATCTGCTTAATCCTCATGTATCTCGCGATTGTGAAAGGGTTTGAGCCGCTTCTCCTCTTGCCGATTGGCTTTGGCGGCCTGCTCGCGAACTGTCCACTCTCGGGCATTACAGCCCCTGCCATGATGCATGACGGCGTCATTTCCTTCCTCGCTTCGGGCATTCCTGTGATGTCAGGCGGCGTCATTGAACCGGGCGGCTTCCTCCATTACTTCTTCAAATTCGGCATTGACTCCGGCGTCTTCCCCATTATCATCTTTATGGGCGTGGGTGCTATGACCGACTTTGGGCCACTCATTGCCTCGCCGAAGTCCGCCCTTCTCGGTGGCGCGGCACAACTTGGCATTTTCTTTGCGCTCTTCGGTGCGCTCGGTTTGACCGCGATTTGGCCAGATCTCGGCTTTGGCCTCAAGGAAGCGAGCTCGATTGGCATTATTGGCGGCGCAGATGGCCCGACCGCCATTTGGCTGACCTCGCGTCTCGCCCCGGAATTGCTGGGTGCGATCGCTGTCGCGGCCTATTCCTATATGGCACTTGTGCCGATCATTCAACCGCCCATTATGAAGGCGCTCACGACGAAGGCCGAACGCATGATTCGCATGCCACAGCCGCGCGAAGTCAAAAAGATTGAAAAAATCTGCTTCCCGCTCATCGTCTTGCTCCTTTGCGCCATTCTGCTCCCGTCGGCTATGCCGCTGATGGGCGCGTTTATGCTCGGAAATCTCGCGAAGGAAGTGGGCGCCTCGGTCTCGCGTATCGCCGATACGATGGCCAACTCCCTCATCAATATCGTGACGATTATGCTGGGTCTTTCCGTCGGCTCCAAGCTCGCCTGCGAGAAATTCCTCTCGGGTCAGACGCTGGCGATCCTCGCGCTTGGCCTGTGTGCCTTCTGCGTCGGCACCGCCGGCGGCGTCCTCATGGCCAAATTGATGAACGTCTTTTCCAAAGAGAAGATCAACCCGCTCATTGGCTCGGCTGGCGTTTCAGCTG
>CAVIVB010000155.1:3240-4674 GCA_963645785.1 bacterium | reverse complement strand
CCGAGGGTAGTGCGGGACTCGCCCGTGCGAGAGTAGGACGCCGCCGGCTCTTTTTCCCAGTCGGAGCGTAGCGCAGCCTGGTAGCGCGTTTGCTTCGGGAGCAAAAGGCCGAGGGTTCAAATCCCTCCGCTCCGACCATTATTTTTTCCCCCGTTTTGAGGTGCGGCAGATTTACGCGCGTAAATCAGCTAGGTTACGCGCAAAGTTTCGCGGAGTTACGCGCAAAGTGTTGCGGAGTTACGCGCAAAATTTTTCCAAACACCGCTTGACCACCTGGGCTGGGGTTTGGAGAGTGCTTTGAGGGGGTGTGTTGATGCTTGAAAGTACCCTTGTTGATGCTTGAAAGTACCCTTGTTGATGCTTGAAAGTGCCCTTGTTGATGCTTGAGAAAGGGGGTGTCTTGTGGTGGGTGTTCTATACTATAGGTAGTAGATAGAAAAGTAGCGAACCACAAGATATTGAAAAAAAGTTCATTTTCCCTCTTGCAAGTTGGGCGAGAATATGGTATGATATGTGGTGTTGAAGCCGAGAAAGGTTTTCGGTGGAGGCAGTCAGGTAAGTCAATTTAGAAACAAGAAAGTAAAGAAAGGCCAATAAAATGAAGGCGATGAAGATTATTAAGCGCAGCGGCGAGGAAAAGCCGTTTGATGTGACGAAGATTGAGAATGCCATTCGGAAGGCATCGCAGGCGGTCGATTATAAAGATGCGCTCTCTGAGGGGCGTATCAAATTGATTGCGGAAGAGGTGGCAGGAGTTTGTGCCGCGCGCGAGAGGGCGATGACGGTTGAAGAGATTCAAGATGTTGTCGAGACGAAGATTATGGAGATGGGTGCGTTTGAGATTGCGAAGAAGTATATCACCTATCGGTATAAACAGAATTTGCTTCGTCAGGCGAACACGACGGATAAGCAGATTTTGTCGTTGATTGAATGCAACAATGAAGATGTGAAGCAAGAGAACTCGAATAAGAATCCGACGATTAATTCGGTGCAGAGAGATTACATGGCGGGTGAGGTATCGAAGGATGTGGCGTCGCGTTTGTTGTTGCCTGCGGATGTTGTTGCGGCGCATCGGGATGGGTTGATCCATTTCCATGATATGGATTACTATGCGCAGCACATGCACAATTGTGATTTGGTGAATTTGGAGGATATGCTGCAGCATGGGACGGTGATTTCTGGGACGATGATTGAGAAGCCGAAGAGTTTTTCGACGGCGTGTAATATTGCGACGCAGATTATTGCGCAGGTGGCGTCGAATCAGTATGGTGGGCAATCGATCTCGTTGACGCACTTGGCACCGTTTGTGGAGATTTCGCGGCAGGCGATACGGCGTGATGTGGAGAGGGAATGTGTGGAGGCTGGGGTTGAGATAAGTGCCGCGGCGATGGAGAAGATTGTGGAGAAGCGGGTTCGGAAGGAGATACAGAAGGG
>CAVIVB010000155.1:0-3230 GCA_963645785.1 bacterium | reverse complement strand
CGTTTGTGACGGTGTTTATGTATTTGGGTGAGGCGCGCAATGAGCGTGAGCGTGAAGATTTGGCGATGATTATTGAGGAGGTTTTGAAGGAGCGGATTTTGGGTGTGAAGAATGAGCAAGGGGTGTATATTACGCCGGCGTTCCCGAAGCTCATTTATGTGTTGGAAGAGCAGAACATTCATGAGGATTCGAAGTATTGGTATTTGACGGAGCTTGCGGCGAAGTGTACGGCCAAGCGCATGGTGCCCGATTACATCAGCGAGAAGAAGATGCTCGAATACAAGATTGACAAGAATGGCGAGGGGCATTGTTATACGTGCATGGGGTGCCGTTCGTTCTTGACGCCGTATGTGGATGAGAATGGGAAGGCGAAGTATTATGGGCGGTTCAATCAGGGTGTGGTGACGATTAATTTGGTGGATGTGGCGTTGTCGGCGCATGGAGATTTGCCGCGGTTCTGGAGTTTATTTGAGGAGCGGTGTGAGTTGTGTCATAAGGCGCTACAATGTCGGCACGAGAGGTTGACGGGGACGTTGTCGGACGCGGCGCCGATTTTGTGGCAGTATGGGGCGTTGACGCGGCTCGCGAAGGGTGAGAAGATTGACAAGTATTTGCATGGTGGGTATTCGACGTTGTCTTTGGGTTATGCGGGCTTGTGGGAGTGCGTGTATGCGCTGATTGGGAAGAAGTTGACGGAGGAAGAAGGCGAGGAACTGGGCTTGCAAATTATGAAGAAGTTGAATGAGTTTACGGCGAAGTGGAAGGCGGCGGAGAACATTGATTATTCGCTGTATGGAACGCCACTTGAATCGACGACGTACAAGTTTGCGAAGTGCTTGCAGTCGCGGTTTGGGATGATTAAGGGTGTGACGGATAAGAATTACATTACGAATTCGTATCACATTCATGTGACGGAAAAGATTGACGCGTTCAAGAAGTTGGCGGTGGAGGCGAAGTTCCAGCGGTTGTCGCCGGGCGGTGCGATTTCGTATGTGGAAGTGCCGAACATGCAGAACAACTTGCCAGCGGTGATTGCGATTATGAAGTTCATTTACGACAACATCATGTATGCGGAATTGAACACGAAGAGCGACTACTGCCAGGTGTGCGGGTTCGATGGCGAGATTGAGATTGTGAAGGACGAGACGGGGAAGCTGATTTGGCGGTGCCCGAAGTGTGGGAACACGGATGAGTCGAAGTTGAATGTGGCGCGGCGGACGTGTGGGTATATTGGGAGTCAGTTCTGGAATCAGGGGCGGACGCAGGAGATTAAGGAGCGCGTGTTGCACGTGTCGTAATGAATTACGCGGCGATTAGGACGTGCGACATTGCGAACGGAGAGGGAGTGAGGGTTTCCCTTTTCGTGTCGGGGTGCACGCATCATTGCAAGGGATGTTTCAATCCTGACCAATGGGATTTTGGGTATGGCGCGGCATTTACGGAGGCGACGGAGCGCGAAATTTTTGCCGCGCTGGAGCCGACGTTTATTGCGGGTTTGTCGCTCTTAGGAGGGGAGCCGATGGAGCCTGGGAATCAGCGTGCGCTGGTGCCGTTTTTGCGGAGATTCCGCGGCAAATTTGGGACGGGGAAGACGTTGTGGGTTTATACGGGATGCGTGTATGAGGAGGATTTGTTGCGGGAAGGTTCGCGTTGGCGGACGGAGGTGACGGACGAGTTTTTGTCGTATGTGGATGTGCTTGTGGATGGGCCGTTCATAGAAGAGAAGAAAGATATTTCGCTTGTGTTTCGAGGGTCGGAGAATCAGCGGATTTTGCGATTGGGGGAGATGCGAGCGGAGCAGAATGGAAAGGAAAAAACGAAATGAAGAAATGGAATGTGGCGACGGTGCGTGCGGCGAAAGGGCAGAAGAAGCTTGGGTGCTGCACGGCGTATGATGCGTGTTTTGCGCGGCTTGCGGATGAGGCGGGGGTGCCGATTATTTTGGTTGGGGATTCGATGGGGATGACGACGCTTGGGTATGAGACGACGTTGCCGGTGAAGATGGAAGAGACGTTGTCGGCGGTGGCGGCAGTTGCGCGAGGGGCGAAGGATGCGATGGTGGTTGCGGACATGCCGTTTGGGTCGTATCAGTGTGGGGAAGATGAGGCGATGCGGAATGCGGTGGCGTGTTTGAAGGTGGGTGCGGACGCGGTGAAGTTGGAAGGGGGCGTGCGGGTTGTGAATTTGATACGGCGGATGACGGAGGCGGGGATACCGGTGTTGGCGCATGTGGGGATGACGCCGCAAAGTGTGAATGGGTATGGTGGTTTTCGGAAGCAGGGGAAGACGCGTGAGGCGGCGGAGAAGGTGCTGGCGGATGCGCGTGCGGTGCAGGATGCGGGGGCGTTTGCGGTGACGCTTGAGTGTATTCCATCGGAGCTTGCGGCGGAGATTACCGCGGCACTTTCGATTGTGACGATTGGGATTGGGGCGGGGCCGGTGTGTGATGCGCAGTGGCTCGTCATGCATGATTTATTGGGGTTGACGGAGGTGCCGCCTTCGTTCGTGAAGAAGTATGCGAACTTGGCCGAGACGGTGCGAACGGCGTTTTCGAGCTATGTAAAAGAAGTTGAAAATGGGGTCTTCCCAAATCGTTAAATAAATGGTATAATATACGGTCATCTGGGGCCTGTAGCTCATTTGGACAGAGCAACTGCCTTCTAAGCAGTGGGTAGCGGGTTCGAATCCCGCCAGGCCCGCCAATAAAATAAGACGATTTAGACGACAAGGATTTTGAATGGCCAAGAAATCAAAAGGCAAAGAAGAGAACCAGCCGCCGAGTTTGTTTGACAATCTCGACTTATTCGGCGGCGCGGCCGAACCTGTATCTGCGAAGGCTGGGAAAAGTGCCGCGGGCGAAAAGGGTGTGGGCGAGAAGAAGGTTGAGGAAAGTGCCGCGGAGAAAAGTGCCGCGGAGGTGAGCGCGGCAAAAATTCCGCCGGCGCCGCCTGCACCGCCGAAGGGGCCTTCTGCGGAAGCGCAAGGGTTGACGGGGAGTGGTCCGATGAAGGAGCTCTACGATTTCAACTTTCGTCATTACTCGGCGTATGTGATTTGTTCGCGTGCGATACCGGCGATTGAGGATGGGCTCAAGCCTGTGCAGCGGCGCATTTTGCATTCGTTGTGGGAGAAGGATGATGGGCGCTACACGAAGGTGGCGAACATTGTGGGTCATGCGATGCAGTATCACCCGCATGGGGATGCTTCGATTGCGGATGCGATTGTGGTGT
>CAVIVB010000154.1:0-4682 GCA_963645785.1 bacterium | reverse complement strand
CCTCCCCGCGGCGGAAAAAGTGCCGCGGGTTATTTTGATCTTTGACAATTGAATAGTTTTGAGTCTGCGCGGGAAAATCTGCCGCGGCAAAAGCGGGTTAAAAAAAACTTTAAAATGGGGGTTGAAGGTTGGGGTCAAATATGCTATAATATATGTCTAGCACGCGGCGAAGGTGTTAGATAGGTGAGGCCATTGGGGTCTCCGCATTCTTGGAAGTGTGCAAATGAGGCGTATTAGATATGAAGCGTTCAGATGTTGACAAGGTTTTGATTATCGGATCGGGTCCAATTGTGATTGGGCAGGCGTGCGAGTTTGACTACTCGGGGACGCAGGCGTGTAAGGCTTTGAGGGCGTGTGGATATAAGGTTGTTCTTGTCAATTCGAATCCAGCGACGATTATGACGGACCCGGTGATGGCGGATGCGACGTATATTGAGCCGTTGAATGAGGCGCGGTTGGAGCAGATTATTGCCAAGGAGAGGCCGGATGCGATTTTGCCGAATTTGGGGGGTCAGACGGGGTTGAACTTGTCGATGGAGCTGGCGAAGAAGGGGATTTTGGACAAGTACAATGTGAAGGTGATTGGGGTCAATTTGGATGCGATTGAGCGCGGGGAGGATCGTGAAGTTTTCAAGGCGACGATGCAGGAGCTTGGGATTGAAACGCCGCGGTCTGGGATTGTGCATACGGTGGATGCGGCGGTTGAATTGGTGGAGAAGGAGATTGGGTATCCAGTCGTGGTGCGGCCGGCGTACACGATGGGTGGCGCAGGCGGTGGGTTCTGCTACAATGTGGAGGAGTTGCGGACGATTTGCGCGCGTGGGCTGGATGCTTCGCTGACGCATCAGTGCTTGATTGAAGAGTCGATTTTGAATTGGGAAGAGCTGGAAGTTGAGGTGGTGCGCGACGCGAAGAATCAGATGATTGCGATTTGCTTCATCGAGAATATTGACGCGGTGGGGGTGCACACGGGCGATAGTTATTGCGCGGCACCTTTCTTGACGATTTCGAAGGATTTGGAGAAGCGCTTGCAGGAGATGGCGTTTCGGATTGTGGAGGCGATTGGGGTTATTGGCGGGACGAATGTGCAGTTTGCGCATGATCCGAAGACGGGGCGCGTGGTGATTATTGAGATTAATCCGCGGACGAGCCGTTCGTCGGCGCTGGCGTCGAAGGCGACGGGTTTTCCGATTGCGCTTGTTTCGGCGAAGTTGGCGGCGGGGATGACATTGGATGAGATTCCGTATTGGCGTGATGGGACGCTGGAGAAGTATACGCCGTCTGGGGATTACATTGTGTTGAAGTTTGCGCGTTGGGCGTTTGAGAAGTTCCGCGGGGTGGAGGATCGTTTGGGGACGCAGATGAAGGCGGTGGGCGAGGTGATGAGCATAGGCAAGACGTACAAGGAGACGTTCCAGAAGGCGATTCGTGCGTTGGAGCGTGGGCGTGCGGGGCTTGGATTTGTGAAGGATTTTCATGAGAAGACGCTGGACGAATTGTTGAAGATGCTTTCGGTGCCGAATTCGGAGCGGCATTTCCAGATGTATGAGGCTTTGCGCAAGGGGGCAACGAACGAGCAGATTTTTGCGCGGACGGGTGTGAAGGGGTACTTCGTTGATCAGATGCGCGAGCTTGTTCAGGAGGAGGAACAGATTCTGTTGCACAAGGGCGGGTTCTTGCCGGATGACCAGCTTATTCAGGCGAAGAAGGATGGTTTTTCGGACAAGTATTTGGCGCAATTGTTGGGGGTGAGCGAGAAGGATATTCGCGCGCAACGGACGGGGCTTGGGTGTGTGGAGACGTGGCATAAGGTGCCAGTTTCGGGCGTGGAGGATCAGGCGTATTATTATTCGTCGTACAATGGTAAGGCGAATGAGGTGCCGGTGTCGGACAAGCGCAAGAAGGTGATGATTTTGGGCGGCGGGCCGAACCGTATTGGGCAGGGTATTGAGTTTGACTATTGCTGCTGCCATGCGGCGATGGCGATGCGTGAGATGGGGTATGAGACGATCATTGTGAACTGCAATCCGGAGACGGTTTCGACGGACTATGATACATCCGACAAGCTTTACTTCGAGCCGGTGACGGTTGAGGACGTGTTGCAGATTTACAATTTGGAGAAGCCGGAAGGCATTATCGTGCAATTTGGTGGGCAGACGCCGCTTAACATTGCGCGTGGGTTGCAGGAGGCGGGGTGCCGCATTTTGGGGACGAGCGTTGATTCGATTGATGATGCGGAAGATCGTGATTTGTTCCATTCGATTATGAATCGGTTGGGGATACCGATGCCCGAATCGATGATGGCGAGCGATTTGGATGGGGCGCTTGATTGCGCGGCAAAATTGGGTTATCCGCTGATTATTCGGCCGTCGTTTGTGTTGGGCGGGCGCGGGATGGAAGTCATTTACGACGAGATTATGTTGCGCGAATATGTGGCGAAGGCGGTGGGGGTGACGCCAGATCGGCCGCTTTATTTGGACCGCTTCTTGTGTCATGCGCTGGAGTGTGAGGCGGATGCGCTTTCGGATGGGAAGGATGTGTTCATTCCGGCGATTATGCAGCATATTGAACTTGCGGGGATTCATTCGGGCGATTCGGCGTGTGTGTTGCCGCCGGCGGGGATTCCGGAGGAAAATCGCGAGACGATTCTTGATTATACGCGGCGGATTGCGCAGGAGCTCAAGGTTGTGGGGCTTATGAACATGCAGTTTGCGATTGAGAATGGCAAGGTGTATGTGATTGAGGCGAACCCGCGTGCTTCGCGGACGGTGCCGCTTGTATCGAAGGTGGCGGGCATTCAGATGGCGCGCATTGCGACGCGGTTGATGTTGGGCGAGACGGTGAAGTCGCTGGGGCTGGATCGGCGGCATGTGATTCCATATTTTGGTGTGAAGGAAGCGGTGCTGCCGTTTGAGAAGTTCCCCGAAGTGGACCCGGTGCTGGGGCCTGAGATGCGTTCGACGGGCGAAGTTTTGGGGCTTGCGGAGACGTTTGGGCTTGCGTATTACAAGTCGCAAGAGGCGGCGGGTTCGCCGTTGCCGACGGAGAAGGGCGAGGTGTTGGTGAGCCTGAGCGAGAAGGTGCCGGATGCAATTGCCGCGGTGCGCAAGTTTGTGGAGCTTGGTTTCGAGATTGTCGGGACGGAGGGGACGATTGCGTTCTTGAAGGAGAATGGCGTAGATGGGCGCATCATTGCGAAGATTGGCGAGGGGCGGCCGGATGTATTGGATGCGATCAAGAATCGCGAAGTGAAGCTGATCATCAATACGCCATCGGGGCGGCGTGATGCACGCGCGGACGATTCGCGTATTCGCCAGGCGGCGATCAAGTACAAGGTGCCCTATCTGACGACGATTGCCGCGGCGCAGGCGGCTTCGGAAGGAATTGCCGCGGCGATGAGTGGCAAGGGCGAGGTGCGTTCGCTGCAGTCTTATCACGCGTCGATCAAGAATTAAGGTTTGTTTATGATCAGTGTTTGGTCGTTCGTGTTGGGTTTACCGCTTCTCATATTTGGCGTGGGGGCGGTCGTGGCGTATTCACGGGCGAAGGCGTTCGTGGGATGGTTTGAGAAGAGCTCGGTGGTCGCGGCAGTTTTGACGGCGGTGGGATGGTTTTGGACGGCGTATGAATGCGATACGATTGGGATTGATGTATTCGATATGATTCTGAAGCGCTTTCCGGGGGAGCTTTGGATTCTCGCGGCAGTTTTGACGGTGCTGACGTTTTTGTGGATGCGGCCGAATTTGTCGGTGCGGGCCTTGACGGGGATCTTGATGTTGATACCGGCGGAGCTTTTCAAAGTGACGCGATTGATGTTGCCGGAGAGCGGAGTTGGCGCGGTGCATTTGTTTGTGGTGACGGGGTACGTGGGGGCGATTGTGGGGATGTATGGGATGTTTTATCCGTGGCGGCTTGAGAAGGCGATGAATTGGATATTTGCCGCGAAGGGTCGCGCGGCGGTTTTGGGTGTGGTGAGCGCGGTGTGGGGCGCGGCACTTATTCTTGTTGGGATTTCACTATGAAAGACATATTACTTATTTTGGTGACGATTTGCGGGGGCTTGGGGCTTTTCCTTTTGGGGATGAAGCACCTCTCGGAGGGCTTGCAGGCGACGGCAGGCGGGGGACTGAGAAAGTTCATGTCGCACGCGACGAGTAAGCGGCTTGTGGGGATTGGAACAGGAATTATTTCGACCATCATTGTGCAGTCGTCATCGATTATTACGGTGATGCTGGTGGGGTTTGTTTCGACAGCCCTCTTGACGTTGCCGCAAGCGATTAATGTGCTAATAGGTGCGAACATTGGCACGACCGCGACAATTTGGATTATTGCGTATGCGCCGAATCCGCAAGTCTTAGGGTTTGTTGGCATTGCCATTGGCGGGACGATGTATTTCTTCTTGCGTGGCGAGCGCTTGCACAACATTGGGCTGACGATTATTGGGCTGGGGCTTGTCTTCTTGGGACTCTACTTTATGTCGAAGGGCGTGATGCCGATCCGTGAGAATCCAGACATTGCCAAGGTGTTTACGTCGATGAATTGCGACAACATGATTGGGGTGGTGAGTGTCGCATTGGCGGCGATGGCCTTGACGGCGATTATTCAGTCGAGCGCGGCGACGATTGTGATTGCGATGACGCTCGCGACGCAGCAGTTGATTTCGTATGAGGTGGCGATTGCGG
>CAVIVB010000153.1:0-4692 GCA_963645785.1 bacterium | reverse complement strand
GGGTGGCACAGTGGCCGACTGCGCCTGATTTGTAATCAGGATCCGCAAGGGGTCGCAGGTTCGAATCCTGCCCCAGGCTCCAATACGATTTTATGCTCCCGTAGCTCAGTCGGTCAGAGCGGATTGCTCATAACTATCGGGTCGTGTGTTCAAGTCACACCGGGAGCACCATCTTGAATGCGGGCATATGGTGGAACGGCAGACACGGTGGATTTAGGTTCCACTGCGAAAGCGTGGGGGTTCGAGTCCCTCCAGGTGCACCAATCGCGGCAGGAGTGCCGCGGAAAAGATTTAAAAATGTCCTCTATACAGACGGGCGAAAATATGGTATAATATAGTCCCGTTCAGAAATAAAGGCATACGATTTATAGTTAGAGAGGTTTTCCGATGTGGAATTATTCAGATAAAGTGCTAGATCACTTTAGGAATCCGCGGAATGTGGGTTCGATAGAGCATCCGGACGGGACGGCCACGGTGGGGTCGCTTGCGTGCGGTGATGCGTTGAAGTTTCAATTTAAGTTGGGGCCGGATGGTCGGATTTGCGAGGCGAAGTTCCAGACGTTTGGCTGCGCGAGTGCGATTGCGAGTTCGTCGGCGTTGACGGAAATGGTGATTGGCAAGACTTTGGAGGAAGCGAAGAAGATCACCAACAAGGAGATTGCGGATTTCTTGGGTGGTTTGCCGCCGCAGAAGATGCATTGCAGTGTGATGGGTCGCGAGGCGATGGAAGCGGCGATTAAGAATTACGAGACGGGGAAGAATACGGATCGTAATTTGGAAGAGACGGTTTTGTGCACGTGCTATAATGTGTCCGAGAATGAAGTGCGGCGTGTGATTACTGAGAATGCACTGACGACGGTGGAGGAAGTGACGAACTTCACGAAGGCTGGCGGTGGTTGCGGCAAGTGCAAGGGGCGGATTCAGGAAATTCTTGACGAGATTAACAAGCAATGAAAATTGGATTTGATAATGAGAAGTATCTCGCCGAGCAATCGGAGGAGATTCGGCGGCGTGCGGGGAAGTTTGGAAAGCTCTATTTGGAGTTTGGCGGGAAGTTGATGAATGACTTCCATGCGGCGCGGTGTTTGCCGGGGTATGATCCGAATGTGAAGTTGAGGCTGTTGCAGACGCTGAAGGATCAGGCGGAAGTTATTTTGTGTTTGTACGCGGGGGATATTGAGAGCAAGAAGATGCGTGCGGATTTTGGGATTTCGTATGCGGAAGATGCGCTCAAGTTGATTGACGATTTGCGTTCGCTGGGATTGACGGTGCGGGGTGTTGTGATTACGCGCTATCAGGAGCAGGCGGCGGTGAAGCTTTTCCGTGCGAAGTTGGAGCGGCGCGGGGTGCGGGTTTACTACCATTATAAGACGGCGGGGTATCCAGCGGATGTGGATACGATTGTGTCGGATATGGGTTATGGGAAGAATGAATTTGTGCGGACGGAGAAGCCGATTGTGGTGGTGACGGCGCCGGGGCCGGGGTCGGGGAAATTTGCGACGTGTTTGACGCAGATTTATCATGAGTACCGCAATGGGAACATGGCGGGGTATTCGAAGTTTGAGTCGTTCCCGGTGTGGAATTTGCCGCTGGAGCATCCGCTGAATATTGCGTACGAGGCGGCGACGATTGATTTGAAAGATCAGAACATGATCGACCCGTATCACCTGGAAGCGTATGGGGTGAAGACGGTGAATTACAATCGTGATGTGGATGCGTTTCCGCTCTTGGTGGCGATTTGGCAGAAGATGACAAAGGGGGCGTGCCCGTATAAGTCGCCGACGGATATGGGTGTGAATCGGATTGGATTTGGGATTGTGGATGATGCGGTGGTGCAGGCGGCATCGAAGCAAGAAGTGATTCGGCGGTTTTTGCGGTATCAGTGTCAATTTGCGGAAGGGACGACGGATCGTGAATCGGTGGAGCGGGCGAAGAGCTTGATGGAGTCACTTGATTTGAAGCCTGAGGATCGCGTGGTGGTGGACGCGGCACGCAAGTCGGCGGAATTGGCGCGGATGAGCGGGAAGGGCAAGGCGGGCGGCACGATTGTGTCGGGCGCGGCAATTCAGCTTCAAGATGGGCGGATTGTGTCGGGGCGGAACTCGGATGAGATGCATGCGGCGGCGGCGATGGTGATGAATGCGGTGAAGGCGATTTCGGGAATTCCGGCGCAGATTCCGCTGATTGCGCCGAACGTCATTCATGCGATTGCGCACATGAAGAAGGATATTCTGAAGGTTGGCTACACGTCGCTCAATTTGGATGAGGCGTTGATTGGTTTGGCGATTTCGTCGACAACAAATCCCGCGGCACAAATTGCGATGGAGAAGTTGAACGAATTGCGCGGATGCGAAGTGCATATGACGCACATTGTGACGCCGGGCGACCAGGCTGGGTTGCGGCGGCTTGGGTGCCGCTACACGTCCGACCCGTATTATGCGACGAACGCGCTCTTTACGGGCGAAGAATAAAAGGAAAAAGGAATCAAAACTATGGCAGAGAAGAAACGTAAAATTGTTGTGACGAGCGCGCTCCCGTATGCGAATGGGGACATTCATTTGGGGCATCTCGTGGAATATGTGCAGACGGATTTTTGGGTGCGCTTTCAGAAGTTGCGCGGCAATGAATGTGTGTATGTGTGCGCGGATGATACGCATGGGACGCCGATTATGATTCGTGCGCGCAAGGAAGGAATTACGCCGGAACAATTGATTGCGCGCAGTCACGAAACGCATCTCAAGGATTTTACGGACTTCCAAGTTTCGTTTGATAATTATTACACAACGAACTCGCCAGAGAACAAGGAACTTTCCGAGCAATTTTATGCCGCGATGAAGGCGAGTGGGGCGATTACGAAGAAGACGACGCCGCAGCTTTATTGCGAACATTGCAAGATGTTTTTGCCGGATCGTTTTGTGAAGGGGACGTGTCCGAAGTGTGGAGCGGAAGGGCAGTATGGCGATAGTTGCGATCATTGCGGGTCGACGTATGGTGCGGAAGAATTGGGGCATCCGGTTTGTACGACGTGTGGGGCGACGCCCGTTGTGAAGGATTCGGAGCACCTTTATTTTGAGCTTGAACCGCAGCACGAATATTTGGAAAAGTGGATTCCGGGACACACGACGAGCGATGTTTCGAATAAGCTTTTGGAGTGGTTCAAGGAGCCATTGCGGGGTTGGTGCATTTCGCGTGATGCGCCTTATTTCGGCTTTGAGATTCCAGGCTATAAGGACAAGTTCTTTTATGTGTGGGTTGATGCGCCGATTGGGTATATCGCGAGCTTGCGCAATTGGGCGGCGACGCATGGGAAGGAAGATTTGTGGGCGGATCCTGAAGCGGAGCTTTACCACTTCATTGGCAAGGACATTATTCGTTTCCATTGTTTGTTCTGGCCGGGGATGTTGCACGTGGCGGGCTTCAAGGAGCCGAACAAGGTTTTCGTTCATGGGTTCTTGACGGTGAATGGCGAGAAGATGTCGAAGTCGAAAGGCACATTCGTCAATGCACGCACGTACCTTGACCACTTGCCGCCGGAAGCGTTGCGTTATTATTATGCGGCAAAATTGAGTGGCACGACGGATGACATGGATTTGAATCTGACCGATTTTGTCCAGAGGGTCAATTCCGACCTTGTGGGGAAGATTACGAACATTGCGTCGCGCGGCGGGCAGATGTTGCAGAAGAAGCTGGATGGCAAGCTTGGGGCGATGGATGAAGAAGGGCGTGCGCTCATTGAAAAGTGCCGCGCTGCGGGCGAAACAATTGCCGCGTTTTATGAGGAGAGGCGCTTCAATCAGGTGGTCGTTGAAATCTGCCGCTTGGCGGACGCCGCGAATGAATACTTTGATCGGCGCGAACCGTGGAAGACTGTCAAGACGGATGCGGAGACAACGCGTACGACCTTGACCGCGGCACTTAATGCGTTCCGGATTATCGCGATTTATTTGAAGCCGATTCTGCCGGTCTATGCGGATAAGGCGATGAAGCTCTTTGGGGAAACGGAATGGACGTGGGATTCGGTGCAGAGTGCGCGTGAAAATTGTGCGCTCGGGCCGTATGAATATCTCGCGAGCCGTATTGATTCGAAGCAGGTCGATGCGATGGTTGCGGCGGCAACGGTCAAGCCAGCGGATTCGGGCGAGGTCGCACACGAGTCGCGCGCTTCGAAGAATAAGGCGAAACAAACTGCCGCGGTCGTGCCAGAGCTGAAGGCGGAGATTCAATTTCCTGAGTTTGATAAGCTCGATTTGCGGGTCGCGACGATTGAATCGTGCGAGATTGTGCCGAAGAGTTCGAAGCTGTTGAAGTTCGTTCTTGATGCGGGCACGCTTGGAAAGCGGACAATCTTTTCGGGCATCCGCGGCGCTTATCCGGACCCCGCGGCACTTATTGGTAAGGAGGTTGTCTTTGTGGCGAACCTTGCGCCGCGTAAGATGTCGGTGGGCGTTTCGGAAGGGATGATTCTTTTTGCAGGCGAACCTGGGGTGAATGGCGGTGTTTTGTCGCCCTTTACGCCGGCGGGTCCTGGCACGCCTGTGACCTGAGATATTGTCACATAAGGTCTCGAACCGCGGCAGTTTTGCCGCGGTTTTCTTGTTTTTCAGGGTGAACACGGTGTAACGTCAGGTGGCTCCAAGGCTTACGTCAGGTGTTTCCAGGGGAGAATTTAGGTTAAAGTATGGTACTTTTCTT
>CAVIVB010000152.1:0-4696 GCA_963645785.1 bacterium | reverse complement strand
GTCGGCACCAATCTTCTTACCGTCATCATAATAACGCGTGCACGCCTCCGTCGAAATCGTGAACCCCTGCGGCACCGGCAAGCCCAAACCCGCCATCTCCGCCAAGTTCGCGCCCTTGCCGCCGAGGAGTTCGCGCATATTCGCGTTCCCTTCTGTCTGCCCCGCGCCAAAGAAGTAGACATACTTCTTATCTTTCTCACTCATGTTTTGTTTCTCTCTTTCTCTTTTTTTATTTCGTATTATTAGTCTTGGTTTATAAATCACATATTGCCAATGACGGCCTTAATCCGCCGCACACCCGCAGACGACGACTGCTCCTTCTGAATCTTGAAACTGCCAAGTTCCTTCGTGTTCGCCACATGCGGCCCACAGCAAATTTCCTTCGACACATCCCCAATCGTGTAAAGCGAAACCTGGTCGCCATACTTCGCACCAAACAAAGCCATCGCGCCCTCCTTCTTCGCCTCCTCGACCGTCGTCATCTTCTTCGTCACGTCAATCCCTTGCTGAATCCATTCATTCACAAGTTTCTCGACTTCCGCAATCTGCTCCGGCGTCATCTTCTCAGGCCACGTAAAATCAAAACGCAACCGCTCCGCCGTAATGTTGGACCCCTTCTGCAACGCCGTCGGCCCCAACACCTTATGCAACGCCGCATGCAACAAATGCGTCGCCGTGTGCATCCGCGTCACGACCTCACTATTATCCTGCAAACCAGCCTTGAACGAACCCGCACTCGTCGTCCGCGACAATTCTTGGTGCTTGCGATTCGCCTCGTCAAACCCTTCCTTGTCCACAACAAGCCCCGCCTTCGCCGCCATCTCCAACGTCATCTCAAACGGAAAACCAAATGTGTCATACAACTTGAACGCCGTCTTCCCACTAATCTGATTCTGCCCATGCGCCTTCAATTGCTCCGCGACCTTGTTGAACATCGCCTCGCCCTTATCCAGCGTCTGATTGAACCGATTCTCCTCCGCCTCCAAATCAAGCCGACACTGCGCCAAATTTGCCGCGAGCTCCGGATACACATGATTGTACTTCTTGCAAATCACTTCCGCGAGCTTCACCGTGAACCCGGGCGCAATCCCCAAAAACCGACTGTACCTCACCGCACGCCGAATCAAACGCCGCAACACATAATTCGCCCCAACATTCCCCGGCTTCACACCACCCTTCGGATCGCACAAAATAAACGTCGCCGTCCGCATGTGGTCCGCAATAATCCGCCGCGCCTTCAGCGCCACTTCCGCGTCCTCAGGCTTCACCGTCGACATCTCATCAATCGCCGCCATAATCGGCGCAAAAATCTCCGTGTCATACACCGTCGGCGCGCCACTCATCATGCACACCGTCCGCTCAACACCCATCCCCGTGTCCACATTGTGACGCCCAAGCGCCACAAACTTCCCCTCCGCCGTCTTGTTGTATTGCATGAACACATTGTTCCAAATCTCAATGTACTTCCCACAATGACAACCCGGTCGACAATTCTCACCACACGCCTCCTTGTGCGTATCAATGAACATCTCCGTATCCGGCCCGCACGGCCCAGTCGTCCCCGCCGGACCCCACCAGTTGTCCTCACGCGGCAACGGGAAAATGTGACTCTCTGGCAAACCCTGCTTCTTCCAAAGTTCAATCGCCTCGTCATCCCGCGGAATCCCATCCTCACCCGCAAACACCGTCACATACAAATCCGCCGGATCAAACCCCAATTTCGTCGTCAAAAATTCAAAGCTCCAAGCAATCGCCTCCGGCTTGAAATAATCATTCAGCGACCAGTTCCCCAACATCTCAAAGAACGTCAAATGTGCCGCGTCCCCCACTTCATCAATGTCGCCCGTCCGCACGCACTTCTGCACGTCCGTCAAACGCTTCCCCGCCGGATGCTCCTGCGCACCCATCAAATACGGCACAAGCGGATGCATCCCCGCCGTCGTAAACAACACCGTCGGATCATTCTCAGGAATGACCGATGCCCCAGGGATAATCTTGTGTCCCTTCGACTCAAAAAACGACAAATATAAATCACGGAGTTCATCCGCAGTCAAGTTCTTCATTTCTGATACACTTTCTATAAATCTATTCGTTGTAAGTGCCGTATATTATACCATATTTCAGACCAAAAGTCACGCACAAACTTTATCCTGTTACGTCCCGCGGCACTTTTCAAGCCGAGAAAATATCAGCCTGCCCACACCCTGCCCTTACGCTAAAAAGCGCCGCGCAAACAACGAAAGCAGAAGACCACGGCAAAACTGCCGCGGCCTTCTCATGCCCAACTTCCTTCTCTTCACTGTTAGAAGTTCGCGTTGACGAACACCATAATCGGCCACGCGCCTTCTGCGTTGATATTGATAAGGCCAATCTGAACGCCCGTCAAATTCTGCGCCGCATTGAACGCACCAATCTGAACGCCAGAAGCAATGCCACCCACCGAATTGAACACGCCAATCTGCGCGCCCGTCATGTTGCCATTCGCGAAGTTCAGCGCACCAATCTCGACACCAGACAAATCCTTCGCAACATTGATAAGCCCAACCTGCGCGCCCGTCACGTACGCCACATCCCACGTCAGCGCACCCAACTCCACGCCCGAATACCCCGTCGTGAAATCAAGAAGTCCCATCATCAACCCAGCCGATTCATCATGCACGCGATTGATAATGCCGCCCAACTGCACGCCATACGCATGCTTCATCACAACGTTCCCTATCGCGCCCACCTGAAGGCCGTATTGATTCCCCATAATCCAGTTGAAGCCTTCAACCTCAATGCCCGCCATGTCCGCATTGTTGACGCCCACAAGCCCAAAGTCCAAACCGTACACATTCAACGCACGCCCATAAATAATGTTCGCGCGAATCCCCCATACATCACGCACAGAAAATGGCACTTGCAAGGGCGAGGCCAAATTGATCTCAAGCGGCGTCGCCCAACGATCCGCCGCGTCCGTATCATATGCTGACGATTCCGCCTGAGCGCTCGCCATCATCATCGCCGGCACCAATGCCAAGAGTAGTTTCTTCATTTATCTCTCCTTTGTAGTTAATAATTAGTGTGTGTAAATTAAAACTCAAGTTTCTCGTACATCATCGCAAGGAATTCTGGATACGTCATACGCGACTGCGCCATCGAATCGCGCTCACGCACCGTGAACGTCCCGTCCTGCACCGTCTGGCCATCCACCGTAATGCACCATGGCGTACCAGCCTCATCTTGACGACGATACCGCCGCCCAATCGCGCCCGACACATCCCACTGGCAATTCACCTTCTTCTGCAACTTCGTGAAAATCTCGCGCGCAATGCGGTCCTGGTCCGGATCCTTCTTAATAAGCGGAAAGATTGCAACCTTGATCGGCGCCACCTTCGGATTGAAATGCAACACCGTACGAATATCTTCCTTGCCCTTCTCATCGGTCAACTTCTGCTCTTCGTACGCTTCACACAACAACGCGAGCATCAAACGGTCCACGCCTGCCGAAGGCTCAATCACGTGCGGCACATACTTGCCATCAAACAAATCGCGGCAGAACTTCTCAGCCGCCACCGCATCTTTGCCGCGCTTCACCCAATCCGCCTGCACCTTCTCAATGAACGCCGCCTTCGCCGCCTCATCCATCTTCTTCGCCGCCTGCTTCAATGGATCATCAAATACCATCTGCGACTGCCCCGACCACTTCTGATGTTGCGTCAAGTCAAAGTCACTGCGCGCGGCAATTCCTTCCAATTCCTGACGCCCAAACGGGAAGTCATACTCAATATCCACACACGCCCGCGCATAGTGCGCCAGCTCATCCGGCTTCTGCCAATACTCAACAAATCGCTCCGTCGGCAAACCAACCGCATTCAAAAATTTCTTCCGCTGCTCAACCCAATACTTGTGCCAAACTTCCCAGCCCCAATCATCTTGCACCGGCCCATTCAAATCAGGATTGTCCGCAAGCGTCACCACATGGCCATGCAAAATCTCAATCGCCTCATCCGGACGAATGAAGAACTCCAATTCCATCTGCTCAAATTCACGACTCCGGAACGTGTAATTCCGCGGCGTCACTTCATTGCGGAAGCTCTTACCCATCTGCGCAATCCCATACGGCACCGTCATACGCGAAGTCGCCGTCACATTCGTAAACTGCGCAAAAATCGCCTGCGCCGTCTCTGGCCGCAAATACGCCACATTCGACGGATCATCAATCGGCCCCACAATCGTCTTGAACATCAAATTGAACGGCTTGGGCTCCGTCAACTCGCCACCGCAATACGGACAGAAGAAATCGCTCCCCGCCACCTTCGGCTGCGGCTTCTTCTTCTGATCTGCATAAATATCCTTGATCTGATCCGACCGCATCAACTTCTTGCAGTCCTTACACATCGTCATCGGATCCGAAAATGTATCAAGGTGTCCCGACGCCTTCCAAATCTTCGGATGCATAATAATCGTCGCATCAAGCCCCGCGACATCTTCGCGCCCACGCACCGTGAACTGCCACCACGCCTGCTTCACGTTTTGCTTCAGCTCACACCCAAGCGGACCATAGTCCCAAAAACCCGGCATCCCGCCATAAATCTCGGATGAATGATAAATGAAACCACGGCGCTTGCACAAAGCGCTCAACGCGTCCAATGAGGACTTATTACCTTCTGTTGCCATAACGGTCGTATATTATACCATATTTCAGCCCAAAAAG
>CAVIVB010000151.1:389-4698 GCA_963645785.1 bacterium | reverse complement strand
GTGGCGGACGCGGTGTTGCGGTCGCGGGCCGGGATCAAGAATCGGCAGCGTCCGGTGGGTGCGTTCTTGTTTTTGGGCCCGACGGGTGTGGGGAAGACGGAGCTTGCGAAGGCGCTCGCGGCAGAATTGTTTGACGATGAGAATGCGATGGTGCGGCTGGATATGTCGGAGTACATGGAGAAGTTTGCGGTGTCGCGTTTGGTGGGCGCGCCGCCGGGATATGTTGGGTTTGAAGATGGCGGGCAGCTGACGGAAGCGGTGAGGCGGAAGCAGTTTTCGGTGGTCTTACTGGATGAGATTGAGAAGGCGCATCCGGATGTGTTCAACTTGCTGTTGCAGGTGATGGACGATGGGCGGTTGACGGATAGTCACGGGCGGACGGTGTCGTTCAAGAATACGGTGATTATCATGACGTCGAATGCGCCGCGGGACACGCTGAAGGATTTGTTCCGGCCGGAGTTCTTGAATCGGCTTGATGAGATCTTGGAATTCTCGTCGCTGACGAAGGAACAGATTGGCGCGATTGTGAAGTTGCAATTGAAAGACTTCGCAAAGCGGCTCGCGGAGCAGGAATTGACGCTGGATGTGGACGATGCGGCGTTGGAGGTGCTGGTGGAGGATGGGTATGACCCAGCGTATGGCGCGCGGCCTGTGAAGCGGGCGATACAGCGTGATTTGGAGACGCCGATTGCGCGTGCGATTGTGTCGGGGAAGTATCCGATTGGGTCGACGATTCATGTGACGGCGAAGGACGGGGCGATTCAGTTCTGAAGCGAGCGCGGCAGATAATGGTAAAAGGGGATTTCCCGCGGCAGAAATGTTGCGGGAAATTTCTGCTACCATTTGGGTCTAAAATATGGTATAATATAGGGCAAAGGACATTTTAGCGTTATGAGTATTTTTAAAGCGTATGATATTCGTGGGATCTATGGTCAGGATCTCACCGATGGTGTTTTCTATCGCATTGCGCGGGCGTATGCACAATTCATTCGTCCGGGCAAGGTTGTGGTGGGGCGTGATTGCCGTAAGTCGAGCGATGCGCTGTTTGAGGCGTTTGCGAAGGGCTTGGTGGATGAAGGGGTGGACGTCATTGATATTGGGATGGTGTCGACGCCGATGAGTTATTTTGCGAATTCGAGTTTGAAGGCGGACGGGTCGGTGATGATTACGGCGTCGCACAACACGAAGGAATGGAATGGATGCAAATTGTGCCGCGCGAATGCGGTGCCGATTTCGGGCGCGACGGGGATCAAGGACATTGAAAAGATTGTCGCGGAGATGAGTGGGTACGAGCCGCCGATGGGCGTTGGGAGCGTGACGAAGGTGGATATTTCAAAGGCGTATGCGGAGCATGTGAAGCCGTTTGCGCATTTGAAGAGGCCGCTTCATTTGGCGTTTGATTTTGCTAATGGGATGGGGATTGCGGAGTCGGTTGCGTTTGCGGGGTCGGATGTTTCGTATGATGCGTTGTATGGTGAGTATGATGGGGATTTTCCGAATCATGATGCGAACCCGTTGCATGTGGAGACGTTGAAGGATTTGCAAGCGCTCATTCGTGCGAATCCGGGGAAGTATGCGTTTGGTGTGGCGTTTGATGGTGATGCGGACCGTGCGGGATTTGTGGATGAGAAGGGGGACATCATTCCGATGGATTTCACGACGGCGTTGATTGCGCAGGACATGATTGCGCAGAATCCGGGCGCGGTGTGTTTTTATGATTTGCGTTCGTCGAAGGTGTGTGAGGAAGTAATTGCCGCGGCGGGTGGCAAGCCGATGATGTCGCGCGTGGGGCATTCCTTTATTAAGGCGCAGATGCGTGAGAATGATGCGGTGTTTGCGGGCGAGCTTTCGGGGCATTATTATTTCAAGGCGAATTCGACGGCGGAGTCGAGTTCGATGGCGACGTTTGCGTTGGCGAACATTGTTTCGGCGAGTGATAAGCCGCTCTCGGAATTGATTGCGCCGTTGAGGAAGTATGCGCAGTCGGGCGAGATTAACACGAAGACGGTGACGCCGCCGGCGCAGGTTTTGGCGAAGATCAAGGCGGCGTATACGGGCAAGGCGAATGTGTTTGAGCTCGATGGCGTGTCGGTGGATGCGTGGGCGACGGAAGGCTGGTGGGCGAATGTGCGCATGAGCAATACGGAGCCGTTGGTGCGGCTCAATTTGGAAGGTAAAACGAAAGAGATTATGGAGGCGAAGAGAGATGAATTCCTTGCACAGATTCGGGCGTAAGGGCCTTGGGAAAAGTGCCGCGGTGATGGCGGTGGCGGTGTGTGCGGCAGTTTTGACTGGCTGCGGACCGAAGGATGGTCAGAAAGAATTTGCCGCGGCAAAGACGGCGTATGAAGTGCGCGATTTGGTGAAGGCGGATAAACTTCTTACGGAGAGTCTAAAATTTGCCGCGGGGGATGTGGACGTTTTGCTGTATGCCGCGCGCGTGAAGTTGGAGTTGGGGGAGCTTGCGGCGGCGCGTGAAGTGTGGGCGCAGGCGGCGGAGAAGGCGGCGACGGATGTGGACGTGCGGCTACTTGGGGCGCAACTTGCGTATCACGCGAAGAATTATGCCGAGGCCAAGAAGGTGTACAACGCGATTGCCGCGGATGAGAAGATGGACAAGAATGTGCGGGCGCAGGCGCTGGCGGAATTGGGCGTTGTGGAAATGACGGAGAATAATTTCGACATTGCGCGGATTGCGTTTTTGAAGGCGATACGGCTAGATCGGCGGAATGCGGCGGCGCGGTATCATTTGGGGCTTTTGTATCAGAATGGATTTGGATTTAATGAGGCGGCGTTGGAGCAGTTTGAGACGTTTGTGCGGTTGGAAGTGACGGCGGATGTGCGCGTGCAGAAGGTGCAGAGGACGGTGATTCCGGATTTGAAGGAGGCGATTGCGCGGCAGGCGGCGGAACGGCCAGGGGCGCAAAAGCGGGATAGTGCGGCGTCGGCCGCGGCACTTGCGAAGGCGGAAGCGGCCCTCAAGAAGAAAGATTATAAGACCGCCAAGAAGGAATATCAGAAGGCGTTTGACGCGGATGTGTTGTCGTACCCAGCGGCGTTGGGGCTGGCGCAGGTGTGGGCGAAGACGGATGCGAGCGTGGCAGGGCAGAAGAAGACGCTGGAGTATTATCGTGCGGCGTGTGCGCTCAAGGCGGGTGCGGTGCGGACGTTGGTGACGACGGGGGAGCTGGCGTATAAGCTGGCGAGCTATGCGACGGCGGTGGATTCGTATTCGCGCGCGGTCGCGGCAAATCCATCGGACTTGTCGGCGCTAGATGGATTGATTCGTTCGTTGCAGAAGGTGGGCGGGCGCAAGAAAGATGCCGCGGCGTATCAGGCGTATCGCGAGTTGGTGGCGGCCGCGCGTAAACGTTGATGGAACTTGGCTTTACAATTCAGGATTATGTTGTGCTGACGATTACGCTCGTGAGCACGATACTTGGATTGTTTATTGGCTTTTCGGGGGCGGTGGCGTTTTTTTGTGGGCTAGCGTCGGCGGCGGTTGTGGCGAAGTTGGGGTGGGCTTTTTCGGCGGATTATCTTTCGGCTGATTGGTCGCGTGCGCTCGCGACATTGGTGATTACGCTCCTCGCGTTTGGATTGGTGCGCGTCATCATTCGAAAGTTCGTGCATGTCCTTTTGGCGCAACCGGCGGACGCTATTTTTGGCGCGATCGCGGCACTTATTTCGGGGGCGAGTGTGAGCTTGGCCTTTTTGTGGATATTGACGTATTTTGGCATTTTGCCGAGTGATTCTATTCTTCTAACGGAGGTCATGAGCCTTGTCGGATGAAGAACTCATGAACGAAGCTCAAAAGTTTAATAAAAATCTTTTGAACTTTTTCTGGCGGCATGGCGTTTCATATTATGAAGGGCAAGATCTTGTCCAGGAGACGTACTTGCGGCTTTGGAAATACCGCGATGAGTACGAACCGACGGCAAAACTTTCGACCTTTCTCTTTACGCTTGCGGGCCAGGTGTGGGTGGATTCGCTCCGCCGCCAGGCTGCACGTGAAGATCGCGAGAAGCTGTGGGCGGTGCGTGAAGATCTCGCACGCGAGACGAAGTTGTCGCCTGTGGTGGGGCGCGAAAACGTGAGGTGGGCGGTGAGCCGCCTGTCAAAGCCCTTGCGGGATGTGGTTGAACTGGGTATGTTGCAGGACCTCCCCTACGATGAGGTCTCGCGCATCTTGGGGATACCGGTTGGTACAGTCAAGTCGCGCATGTTCAATGCGCTTCGTAAACTGAAAGAGTTGGTGACGTTGTATGACAAAAGATTTGGAACAAACGCTCAATGAATTGGGCCCAGA
>CAVIVB010000151.1:0-379 GCA_963645785.1 bacterium | reverse complement strand
GCCGCATCCTGGGCGCGCGACGGGCTGGAGTGTGGGCTATCTCGTGGCCGCGTCGCTCCTTATTTTCTTGGGTCTTGGCATTTATTTCCAAGCGCGGCCGACCTACATTTCAAAGTCGTCCTCGCGCATTATTTACACGGTCGCCTATGCGCCGACGGAAGCTGCGCTTGCGTCGATTGTGAGTTCGCAACGCTCGGATGGAAGCTGGGAAAATGATTTCCTGACGCAACAAAATGCCGCGGCCCTTCGTTCGGCGACAGGACAGGACGAACGCATTGCCTATAAGAAGGCGGTTCGGTATCTTCGCACGCGCGGCTTGAGGCCTTTGACAGATGAGGAGCTTCGCGACCGCGGCAATTTGGCCGCGCAACGCCTGGTG
>CAVIVB010000150.1:0-4818 GCA_963645785.1 bacterium | reverse complement strand
TGGTATAATATGCGCCGTTTCGTTTCAAGAGGCACAAAAGAAATGAACTTACTAACAGACAATATTGCGAGTGTGTATCGCAAATTTTTTGCCGCGGCGTTTGGGTCCGCGCTGATAACGAGCATCTATTCGGTTGTAGATGCGGCGATGGTCGGTCAATACCATGGGCCGGTTGGTTTGGCTGCGATTGCTATTTTGGCACCCGTGTGGAACATTATCTTTTCGTTAGGGCTTCTAGCCGGCATGGGTGGTTCGGTTCTTTACGCAATACGGCGCGGAAAAAGTGCCGCGGTTCAAGGTGCCAATCGTTTCTTCACCGCGGCACTTTTACTTGGACTTGTCTTATCGATTCTCGCCGCCATCGGTTTATTTCTTTTTGAAGATCCCCTTCTCCGTTTCTTTGGTGGCGAAGGAGAAGCATTGCGCCTAGCCAAACTCTACATGATTCCGATTAGATATGGCGTGCCTCTCTTCATCTTTGGCAACATTTTCATGGCCTTCTTACGCAATGATGGCAACCCCAAGCTGGCAACACGTGCGGTCATATTCGGCGGCGTTTTCAATGTCTTTGGTGATTATTTCTTTGTCTTCACATGTGACATGGGAATTATTGGCGCGGCGTATGCGACGGCGCTCGGGCAAACCTTTGCGCTCATTGTGATGTCCACCCATTTTTTCCGCAAAACGAACACACTTCGTTTGGAAATGCCGTTTGTTCCCATTCTCTATTCGCGCAAGATTGCGACAGTCGGCTTTTCCGTTTTCTTCATTGATATTGCCATGGGCATCCTAACGATCCTTTTCAATCGCCAGATTTTGAAATATTTAGGCGAAGATGAGCTAGCGATTTATGGTGTGATTGTGACGGTTGGGACGTTTGTACAGTGTTGTGGATATGGGATTGGCCAGGCGGCGCAACCGATTTTATCGCAGAATTTTGGCGCGGGGCTTTTGCCGCGCGTGAGAAAGACGCTCATCTATTCCATGTGGACCGCGGCGGTTATTAGCACGATTTGGGTCGTCTCGCTCATATTAATTCCGAATGGCTTTATTCGTCTCTTTATGAAACCGACGGAGAACGTACTTTCGATTGCGCCTTTCATCATTCGCACCTATGCGCTCGCGTTTATTTTCTTGCCGTTCAATGTTTTTTCAACGTACTACTTTCAGGCGGTGATGAAGTCGCGTCTTTCCTTTATTATTTCGATGGGACGCGGCCTCATTGTGAGCGCGTTGATGCTTATTTTCCTGCCTCTCGCATGGGGTGGCGCGGCACTTTGGTGGGCCATTCCCGCAGCGGAAACCCTTGTCGCGCTCTATGCACTTGGGCACTTAAAGATGAAATACCCCCTTGACAGCCCACCCAAAATTATGGTATAATACGGTCCATACTGAGATGAGTTATCGAATCATTCAAGATGTAGCATTATGAGCAAGAAGAAACTTTTGATCGTTGAATCGCCCGCGAAGGCGAAAACAATTGGTAAGTACCTTGGCTCCACATATGTGGTCAAGAGTTCGGTGGGGCATGTTCGCGATTTGCCCACGCGTTCCGACGCAATCCAAATTGAAAACGTCGGTCCGAACGAATGGCATTTTGTGCCGAAGTATACAATTTCCGAGGGGAAAGAAAAGGTTGTCGCCGAATTGAAAAGTGCCGCGAAAGAGGCATCTGAGATCTATCTTGCAAGCGATCCGGACCGCGAAGGAGAAGCGATTGCCTGGCACTTGCAGCAACTCCTCAAGACAGCGGCCAAAGACAAACCTTTCCATCGTGTTTCCTACAATGAAATCACGAAGAGTGCCGTTTTGAAGGCGATTGAAGAGCCACACGAAGTTGACATGAACCGTGTGGACGCGCAGCAGGCGCGGCGGATTCTCGACCGTCTCGTGGGGTATAAAGTCTCGCCACTTTTGTGGAAAAACATTTCCTGCCCGAATCCACGGACGCTGAGCGCGGGGCGTGTGCAGTCGGTGGCGTTGCGTCTTTTGGTAGAACGCCAACGTGAGATTGAAGCGTTCAAACCCGAGACGTATTATTTGTTTGGAGTTGAGGCGCGCAAAGGGACGAACAAGGCGGCCACATTCACAGCCAAGCTTGCACGGCTGGATGGAGAAAAGCCGCAAATTCAAAAGAAGCAAGCAGCCGATAATTTGCTTCTTGACTTGGCGGGCGCGCAGTTGGAAGTCAAGAATATCAAGGCTCAACCCAAGGTGCGCCATACACTTCCGCCCTTTACGACCTCAACCTTGCAACAAACGGCTTCGAGTGTTCTCGCGTTCTCGCCAGGCAAGACGATGAAGACGGCGCAAAGTCTGTATGAACGCGGGCTTATTACGTACATGCGTACGGACTCGGTGAACGTGAGCGAGGTGGCGCGTGCGGCCACGAAGGAGTTTGTGATTTCGAATTACGGCGCGGCCTTCTATCCAGAAAAGCCCAATATCTTCCGTTCGAAGGCGGACGCCCAGCAAGCGCATGAGGCGATTCGCCCCACAGATGTCACGCTTCTTCCGGAAAAGTCCAAGCTTGACGCGGCAGATTTGAAGTTGTATGACTTGATTTGGCGGCGCTTCGTCGCAAGTCAAATGAGCGATGCCAAGACAACCATCCAAACGGTCAGCCTGACCGCGACAAAACCAGCCCTTGCGCATTCCTACCTCTTCACCGCAAGCGCAACGACGATTGATTTTGAAGGCTTCTTGCATGTAATGAAGATGTCCCTCAAGAAGAAAACCGTCGATGGCGAAGAAGATGAGGATTCGGACGAAGTCGCAGCTTTACCACAGCTGGCAGTCGGCGATGAATTGGTCGCGGTGCGTTGGCTCGCTGATGAGAAACAGACGAAGGGTCCTTCGCATTATTCGGAAGCTTCGCTCATCAAAACGCTTGAAGAAAATGGCGTGGGGCGTCCGTCCACTTATGCGCAAACGATTGAAACGTTGAAAGCACGTGATTATGCCAAGAATGAAAAGCGTAAATTGATTCCGCTTGAGCGCGGCATTCTTGTGTGTGATTGGCTCGTCAAGAAGCTGGAACCGCTCTTCAATGTGGGCTACACGGCGAAGATGGAAGAGGAGCTGGACCAAGTCGAAGAAAAAGGCGAGCCGATGGATAAGATGCTCTCCAATTTCTATTCCAAGTTTCAAGCCGAACTTGCGCAATGTGTCGAACCACCGCCCGATCGCGCCAAGTTTGAGCTCGTCTTCAAACTCTTGAGTCATGTCCAAACATGGCGTCCATCGCAGAAGATTGGTCGCCATGTATTTGATGATAAATCCTTTGTTCAAAAGCTCAAAGAAAAGGCGGCGGACGAAGCAGCGCCACTCACTGCCAAGCAGCTCGATAGCTTGGTTCGTTTGGTTTTGACCTACATTGACCAAATTCCAGAAGCTGAACATACACTCAAAGAAAATGGACTTCTTTCGAGCTCGATGCCACGCACCGAAAAGGCCGACCCTGAACTTGTCCAGTATTGTTTTGAGACGATGGACCGCATTGGCGGTATGATGTCCAACCCCTTCTTGAAGAGCTTGCGCGAGCAAGTTGAACATGGTCGCGCTCTCTCGCCTAAGCAGCTCACTGTTCTTGCGCGCGCCATTGGCGAAAATGCGGGAGACTTGCCAGATTGCGCCCAAGTTCGTGAGAAGCTTGCGCCGTTTGCTCCGCCGGAAGGCTTTGCCACGCAGCAAACTGATCCCGTCGTGCCCGTTCTTTTTGAGCTACTCAAGGAGGTTAAGGAATGGCGCGAGCCACTCAAGCGCGGTCGCCGCGTCTATAACGATGAGACGTTCGCGACAAGCCTTCATGAACAATACGCACGGCGGCGTACCCTCTCGCCGCGGCAAATCGTCGCTCTCAAGCGCCTCGCGTTCAATTATAAACCACAAATTCCAGACTTTGATGAACGCACCAAAGGCTTCGATTTGCGCCCACCTGCCGCGCAAGAAGGTGAGCTCGAGTCCCCGACCGCGGGCGTTCCGCCGGAAACAAAAGATGCGGCAAAATAAATCTGAACACCGAATGCCGACGCTCAAGCCCAATCATCTCGCCGCTCAGGATCCCCTTTTGAAGGCGTTCCTTGCGCATTTGATGGGCGAGCGCAATGTTTCCCCCAATACGCTCATCGGCTATCGCCAAGATATTGAACAATTCGCCGCCTTCTTCTTTGGCCCAGAAGAGCCACCTCCCTACAATTGGCAAGCCGCGACGGAAGAGACCGCACGCGCCTTCCTCGTTTCTTTCACCCGTAGCGGGGCTCTCCCGACAACGACCAAACGTAAACTTGCTGCCGTGCGCACCTTCTACTTCTATTTGTTGCGCGAAGGCTTCATCGATGAAAATCCGTTCGTTCTCTTGCATGGACCCAAAACCGCAGCAAAAGTGCCGCGCATTCTTTCGGTCTCGGAAGTAACGCGCTTCTTGGAACAACCCAAAAAAGATTTCAATGATGGTCTTCTTGAGGAGTTTCCTTTCAGCCGCGATCTCGCCCTCTTCGAATTTCTTTACTCAACTGGCTGCCGTATTAGCGAGGTTATCCCCGTCACCTGGTCCGAAATCAATTGGACGACAGGTGGAATTATCGTCCATGGCAAAGGGCGTAAGGATCGCCTCGCCATCTTGGGATCAAAAGCACTTGGTGCCTTGCTCCTTTTGCGCGACGTTGTCGGTCGGCATAACGCAACGCTCATTGCCCCCAATGCCCCCATTTTTCTCGCCGATTCCTACCGCAAAATTTCGCCGCGCTTTATCGAAAGGCGCATGAAACATTATTTGGCGGAAGCCGAATTGCCCATGGATTTGTCGCCTCATAAATT
>CAVIVB010000149.1:0-4828 GCA_963645785.1 bacterium | reverse complement strand
CCTAAGCACCATCGGACCGAAACGCACGTTGTCCATCATGTGGTCAAACCGGCAAGAGCGCCGCGTCATGCCCCTGCCCCAGCACCCGTCCCGCCGCCCAAACCGCACCATGGAACAACCCTCCATACAGGCGATTGGGTGACGCTTGGCGCCTCGGCCGTCGGTGGCCTTGTGGGTGGCATCATCGGTGCAATTGTGCACTAACAAAATAAGAGTGCGGCCGTTTTGCCGCACTCCCATTCCTAAAAGAGAGGAGGTTCTTACTTCCTCTCTTTTATTCGTTGAATGTACTTTCGCGTGATTTCCTTGTCGTTCGCATGGGCCCGTCGATCGCTTGTATTCAAATAGACTTGATCCAATCGATTGGAGAGGGCCTTTGCGACATCCGGAATCGTAATCTTTTCTGCCAGGACTTTCAGCACGCTTACATCCATCAAGCGATTAATCGCCGCGATGCGCACGTTTGCATTACCATCTTCTCCAGGTTTGAAAAAGAGATAAAGCACATCATCTTGATTCCACACGTGGGCGAGTGCCGCGAGGCGCTCCGCCTCCGTCTTCCCGTGGCGAACTTGGTCAATCAAATCGCGGCGGATCTTTTCGCTTTCCGCCGAGACTGTGATCGCCGCCTCCGAGACCGTGAGAGAATCAAGCCGAACCGTGACGGCCGAGGCCGGAACGACCACATCGTCTAAATCGACGACAACCGCCTCCGCGCCCCAAACCGTCCAGGCCAAAAGCCCCGCGAGCGAAGCCCAAATAAACTTCGTCTTCACTTTACCTCGTCTTACTTGCCCAACGTTTCACCAATCGGCAAGCGCACAATCTGCTGATCCTTGCTGATGATGACCGGGCGTTCCTTGACGAGGCTAATCTTCGACACGTTCGCCGGGAAGCCAATCACTTCCGCCTTCGTCTCCTTATAGATGCCGAGCCACTTCGAAGTCTTCGTGATGCGATACATGCACCCGAGAAGGGCATCGCTCTTCGCATCTTCAACCGCATGGAACGTCGCCGAATCCTTAGCCGCCCGCACGCCGCTATCAAACGTGAAGCCCGGCGCCGCATAAGCAAAACCATCCGTCGACGAGAAGAACCAGAACCAGCACGTCGAGGAGCCTTCGCCCTTCACGCGGTCGGGCTTGACATCCCAATCAATCGTGTACGGATTGTAGCTCAGGTCCGTCATCATGCCTTGTGGATCATTGTAGCTGCCCTCGCGCGTAATTTCGACCGAGGTGCACCCTGTCGCAACTGCCGCAAACGCGGCAATCATCATCAACTTATTCATTGTTGTTTTTTCCTTGCCTATTTAGTTTGACGCAATTTGTTTTGGACGGCTCGAGCCTGCGCCTCTCTCTCACCGTACCTTCCCCATCATTTAGGAAGATGCGTGTATTGTATCATATTCGAGATCAAAATGCAAGCGCAAAGTTTAATTCCGCCGCGTCAAGAAGGGTAATTCCGCCGCGTCAAGAAGGTGTGCCCAAACTTTTACATCACTCCCTGGCTGAAATCTGCCGCGTTGTCGGCTGAAATCTGGAAAAAGACATAGTCTTTTCATTAAAAAGACATAGTCTATTTAGCAAAAAGACATAGTCTTTTTTAGTAAAAGACATAGTCTATTTCCAAAATTCACTATGTCTTTTTCTAAGATTCACATAGTCTTTTACCTAAATAGACTATGTCTTTTACCAAAATTCCCCTTGCTTTTCGACCTGAAATATGGTATAATACGCGTCAATTTCACACTCTAAAAGGAAAGGCGTTTGCTATGTTAGAACTCGAATTTGAAACAGTCCCACTTCGAAAAGATGGGAAAAGTGCCCGGTATCGTCTGATTCCGAAGGTGCAGGAAACCTGGCAGGATGAGACGGTTTATGCCGAAATTATCCGCCGCGGAGGGATCAATATGTCGCCCGACATGCTCAAAGGGCTCTTTGAGATGGTCATTTCGGTGACGAGTGATTTGGTGGCGAGTGATGGCCGGCCGCGGCGAATCGCCAATTTGAAGTTCTCACCGACCATCAAAGGCAAGGTGGAAAGTCCCTATAGTGAGTTTGATCCTGAGACGTGTGAAGCCATGGTTCGGCCGACCGTGATGAAGGGTTGGGAGAAAAAGATTGATCCCGAGAAGGTCGATATCGTCAATACGCGCATTGGTAATCGCGTGAAGATGGCGCCGAGTTCGGGAACGTGTGGGAACGGGCTTTGGGAGAAAGGCGTCGATTTGTGTGTTTCGGGCGAGAACATTAAGCTCATTGAGGGCGATGAGGTGACGGTCAGTTGGAAAGAAGGGGTGGAAGAAGAAGAGAAAACCGCCGCGGTGGAGGTTGTGAGCACGTATAGTTACATGATGACTTTGAAGTTTCCAAAAGAATTGGAAAGCCTTCCAGAGGGCACACGGATTCTGTTAAAGGTAAAGTGCCGCGGTGGGATTGAGGATGGCGTGTGGCAGACGCGCTGCCGCAAGATGACCGTGGTGGAGAAGGTTAAATAAACCCAGCTTCGGCGAGTTTCGATTCAGTCAGGCCATGGGGCGCGGCATTTTTGGCGATGTACTTGCCCAAGATGTCGCCTTCAAGATTGACGCGCTCGCCCACTTTCTTTTGGCCAAGCGTCGTGTCCGCGGCAGTTGTTGGAATCACGTCAACCGCTAGCCAATCGTCACCAATCGCGGAGATGGTTAAGGACACACCATCAATCGCAATCGACCCTTTGAGAACCGATTGCGCGGCAAGGACGCGTCCGCACTTGATTCGAAGTTGGAAGTCTCGACCCTTTGGAATCTTCGCAGAAATTGTGCCGCGTGTATCGACGTGGCCTTGAACAATGTGCCCGCCAAGTGGCTCGCCCGAACGCAAGGCACGTTCTAAATTGACTTTTGCGCCCGGAAGGAGTTCGCCGAGAAGGGTGCGTTCTTCCGTTTCTTGCAAGACGTTCGCGGTGAAGCGCGTCGCATCGCAACACGCGACCGTCAGGCACGCGCCATTGACCGCAATGGATTCACCAATTTCAAGGGGACGCATCCAGGGGTCGGAGGCGATTTCCAGGACGAGTCCTGCGCCGCGACTGACACGCTTGACCGTGCCGATTTTCTGGATGAGGCCTGTGAACATTAGAATTCTTTGAAAGTGTCCGCGACGAGAATCTCATCGGAGGAGCGAATGGCTTCTTGTTCAAGGTCGTCGAGTTCGGAGAAGCGCAAGGCTTGGTCGAGGGGATTGTCGCCAATCACGATGGGGCAGAGCACCGTCATCCATTTATCGACGAGACCTTCCGCGGCGAGGCTGCGCGCGAGGCGAAGACCACCTTCGCACAAAATGTTGTGAAGCCCGCGCGCGGCCAAGGATTTCAAGGCGTCGCGCAAAGTAAAGGTGTCCGAAATGTTCAAGATGATGGTGCGATCCTTGGCGACGTCTGTGAAGATTTGCGCATCTTTTGGAAGATTGCCCGAGCGCGTAATCACGGCGCGATAGAGATCTGGATTCTCATCCTGGTGATTGATGTCCGTATGAAGAAGGAGAGAAGGATTATCGCGGCGGATTGTTTCCGCGCCGACAAGGATGCAATCAACTTTGTCGCGCATATTTAATGTCGCCTTGCGCGCTTCTTCATCTGAAATCCATTTGGCGTTGCCAAGATTGTCGCAAATCTTCCCATCAAGGGACATTGCGAGTTTGACCGTAATAAAGGGAAGCCCTTTTTTGATAACCTTGGCAAAGGGGCGGATGAGGTTGTAGCCGCGTTCGTAAAGTTCGCGATAACCGCTATACATGCGCGAGGCCCAATAGCGCGTGCGGATGCCGTAGAACTTGAAGCTGCGCGCGGCGAGGTTGTGGTTCTTGGGATTGGGGTCCGCAACGAGCCATTCAACACGCTTGATTCCCGCGCTCATCAATGCGTCCGTGCACGCACCTACGCGCCCCGCTGTGGAGCAAGGCTCAAGTGTTACATACGCCGTCGCATCTTTCGGGGTCATAATGCAAGCCTTGAGCGCGGCAACTTCTGCATGATCTTCCCCGCACCGTGCATGATACCCACGACCAATAATGCGCCCCGCCTTGACAATGACGGCACCAACGGGCGGGTTTGGGCGTGTGTGGCCAACGCCTTTTTCCGCCTCGTCCAGCGCCGCGCGCATGTAACGAATTTCTTCTTCGCGGAGAGTTTCTTGGTATTCTTTGAAGGGGTCTTTCATGCGAGATTCAAATCCTTTTGTTGCTGCGATTATTTTGCCGCGGCACAAGCCTTTGCAAACATGTCCAATACGCCATTAATAATCTTGCGCGTATTTGGCGATGAGAACCAATTAGCAATATCAATGGCTTCATTGATGACAACAGGCCCCGGCACATCCGAGAACTTCATCTCCCAAATCCCCAGCCGCAACACCGCACGCTCAACCGTCCCCAACCGATACAAATCCCAATGGTCGAGGAGCGTCTTCAAAATCTCGTCAATCTCTTTCTCGTGCTCCACAACCCCAACGACACGTTCCTCCGCAAACGCTTTCAACTTCGTCGAAATCCGATGCGCACCGCATTCTTTCTCATCCACCGAGTCCATCATTTCCCAAAAGTTCATGATGAAAACGGTGAGGTTTTCAGCTGGGTTCAAATCCACAGCTGTGAGCATTTGCACGGCCCATTCGCGGGCTTGTCTACGTGTCGCATTCATGTCAAAGATCCTTATCGCCGCTCGTCTGCGGCACTTTTTAAATCGTCTCGTTACTTTTTAATTTTGATTCCGTCAAAGAGTCCTGCCATCGAACTGATCGCGGCATTTTTCTTTGCGTTCTCTTGCATCCATTCTTGAACTTCTGCGG
>CAVIVB010000148.1:0-4844 GCA_963645785.1 bacterium | reverse complement strand
TTACAGGCGGGTGATGTTGGCGCCGAGGGCGGTGAGTTCGCGCTCGATGGCTTCATAACCGCGGTCCACAGTCTGGGCATTGAGGATGCGAGATTCACCTTTGGCGGCGAGCGCGGCGATGACAAGTGAGATGCCGGCGCGGATGTCGGGTGAAGTGACGGTGGAGCCGAGGAGTTGCGAGGGGCCCGTGACGACGACGCGGTGTGGATCGCACTGGACAATCTTGGCGCCCATTTGGCGAAGGTGGTCCACGAAGTAGAGGCGGGACTCGAACATTTTTTCAAAGAAGAGGCAATTGCCGCGGGCTTGGGTGGCGAGGACAATGAGGACGCTCATGAGGTCGGACGGGAAGGCGGGCCAAGGGCCATCGCCAATCGACGGGATTGCATCGCCCAAGTCGTATTTCATTTTGAGTTTTTTCTTGGGGATGTAATGAAGGGATTTGGATTTGGCGTCGATGGACCAGGTGACACCGAAGCGAGCGAAGGCGCCTTCGAGGATGTCGAAGGGTTCGGGCTCGATGTTGGTGAGGGTGAGTTCGCCGCCTGTGATGGCCGCGGCGACGAGGTAGCTGGCCGCTTCGATGTAGTCGCAGCCGACGCGCGCGGTTGTGCCTGTTAGAGTTTCGACGCCTTCGACTTCGATGCGGTTGGTGCCTTCGCCTGTGATGTGTGCGCCCATTGAATTGAGCATATGGGCGAGGTCGACGACGTGGGGTTCGGAGGCGGCATTATAGATGGTGGTCTTTCCTTTTGCGAGGACGCTGGCCATCAAGATATTTTCTGTCGCGGTGACACTGGCTTCATCGAGGAGGATGCGCGTACCTTTGAGTTCGCCTTTGAAGCGGAGGGCGGTGCGGCCCGCGGCAGTTTTTGCGCCGAGTGCTTTGAAGCCTGCGAAGTGTGTGTCGAGGCGGCGGTGGCCAATCGCGTCGCCACCGGGCGGCGGCAAGGATGCGCGGCCAGCCCGTGCGAGGAGTGGGCCTGCGAAGAGGAAGCTTGTGCGAATTTTTGCCGCGAGCTCAGGCGGGATTTTGGCGGTGCGGATGCGCTTGGTGGTCAGGGTCACGGTCGCGGCAGATTTGTCGCGGATGACGATTGTACCAAAGTTTTTGGCGGCCTCGAGCATGGCATCGACATCGTCGATATTGGGGACGTTGGTGAGGGTGACAGGTTCGGCCGTGAGAAGAGAGGCGGCGATCATTGGGAGCGCGGCATTTTTGTTGCCGGGCACATTGTGGGTTCCGCTGATTGTCTTACGACCTTGAATGAGAAATTCACCCATGACACGCTTCCTTTAGGCTATTCGGAGAGGACGTCGAGCTTATGTGTTTCGCCAAAGACGATGAGGCGGTCGTCCGCTTGAAGGACGTCTTCGGTTGGGCGCGGGATGACGATGGTGCGCGGCTTTTTGGGGTCGTTCGCATCGGCGCGGCGGATGCAGAGGACGGTCACGCCCGTTTGATTGCGGAAGTCGGAATCGGCCAAAGTTTTGCCGCGGCAATCTTCGGGGACGACAATTTCGGCAATGGAATAGCCATCGGAGACTTCGAGGAAATCGACGACGGAATGATTGGCGATGGCGCGTGCGAGGCGGTGGGCGCTGTCGCGATCGGGATAGACCACGGAATCGGCCCCGACGCGGCGCAAGATACGGCCATGCAATTCGCTCGTTGCTTTGGAGACGACCATTTGGATGCCAAGTTCCTTGCAATTCGCGGTCGCCATAATGGACGCTTCCACATTCGAGCCAATCGCGACGATGGCGACATCACACTCGCCAAAGCCAGCTTCGGAAAGGACGTGCGGTTGCGTGGCATCGCCTTGCAGGGCGGTCGCGAACTCGCTCGCATTTTGCATGGCGGGGCGATTCCGATCAATGAGCAAAACTTCGGTTCCGGCATTCGCCAAAGATTCGGCGAGCGACATTCCAAACCGGCCTGCACCAATAATTCCAATACGTTTCATGTGAACTCCATTCTTCGCGCTTCGGCGATGAGATGTTGTGAATAAGGATGTTGTGGATGCTGAAAGAACGCGTCGACCGCGGCACTTTTTTCGTGAAGGAGAATCGTTTCGACGAGTTGATCCCCAATTCGATGCAGGGGAGAAAGCGAGCCGACGGGGTCTTGAAAGATGACGCCAATCTTTTTGCCGCTCCCCGATTCGCCAACGAGCCCCAGCACCTCGCCGCGTTCCAATGTGAGAAACACATCTTGCGCGGCAGGTGTTACTTCGCCTTCGTCATTTCGAAACGAGACGTCTAAATCCTGAATCTCCAACACGCCGTATATTATACCATATTAAAGGAGAGGATGGAAGGGGGAAACCGAAAGAAATTTTTCAGCGAAACTCAGCTAGGTTTTGCGCGAAACTTTGCTAGATTTCGCGCAAAACCCAGCTGAGTTTCGCGGAGATTGGGCTCAAGCTGTCCGGGGAATGCCCCCACCCCCTCAAAAAAAGTTGAAAATTTTTCCAACCTTTTTCCGCGTGCGCCTGTATTGGTTTATGTAGGGCGATGAGTATCGCTCCTGCGAGCAAGGTGCGGATTACCTCCCCGCATGCGACGAAAGTCGTGTCCAAGCAAGCAGCAAACTAGAGTTTTTTCGGCGCGTCCGCTCCACCGCGGACGCGTTCTTTTTTAAAGGAAAAGTGCCGCGGAAGGGGGTCGAGAGGCTCGAAACGGGGTCGATTCGAAGGGGTGCGAAAAAAATATTCGTACTTTTTTGTGCGAATGGGAGGGGGTGGTGGAAGGCGGGAAAAGTGCCGCGGAGGCCTGTAAAATAAGGGGTTCGCGGCAGATTTTGTGTGCGGGGCGCGGTGGGCGCGGCAAAAAAAGTTTAAAACCCCCCTTGCAAGATGGGGCAGAAATATGCTATAATATGCGTGTTCGTCGATAGAGGTGTCGGCGGCGTAGATAACATAAAAGGTCATAACAATGAAAAAACTATTGATTGCATCTATGACGGTGGCGCTCGCAGCGGGCGCTTGGGCTGACTTTGCCGCGACGTCGGAGACATTTGAGAATATTGACGCTGGTGCGTTGACCATTGAAGGTCAGTGGGCGGCATCGGAAGATACTGGCGCCAAGCTGAATGTCACGGCGTATGGCGAAGGTGAAACGGTGCCTGCTAGCATCATTAATACGGCAGACAACACCAAGTATCTTTCGTTTGATACGGCGGTTGCCAAGCCATTCTGGCGCACGCTTGATAGCGCGGCCGCGGCAATTTCGGTCGGTGATGGCTATGTTTTTGACGCGCTTGTTCAGTTTACCGCGGCAGATTCTGCTCCAGAAGCGGCGGAGGACGATCGCTTCCTCCTCTGGCTCCAGGCGGGCGATACGGCAAATACGTTGATGGTCACCTGCGGTACGACTGATCCGATTGCGCTTGATGCGACCGTTACAGAAGGGGCGTGGAAGCGCGTTTCCATTAAGAGCATCAAAGTTGGCGAAGGCGTCGGCTTTATCGTGTTTATCGATGGCGCGGCGGTTGCGGCCAAGGATTATACGGGTGTCTATGCTACGAGTCCGACGGAAGCAGAAGCCAAGGGCTGGTATGACCAGAAGATGCTCTTCCCGAGCAAGGCGACGGGCGCAACGCTCAAGCAGGTTGGTTTCAGCGGCACGGGCAAGATTGACGACCTCCAAATCGTCACTGCGAAAAATGCTCCTGATTTCACCCAGTATAAGGCCCCGACGACTCCGATTGCTCCGGGCGAGACGAAGACATTCAACACCGCAGAAGACGCAGCGGCCTATGTCGCCGCGGGTAATCTCAAGACTCCAGATTGCTTGACGTCTGATACGGCGAAGTCGGCTTACAAGGCTCTCTTTGCTGCCACGACGACGCAGAGTGGCACAGAGTGGGTGGTGTCGTATAACCTCACAGAGGATGGCACGACGGCTGTTCAGAATACGACGGATGCGTTGGTTGTCCAGGTGACGGGCGCGGAAGTGACCGCAACGGGTGCAGAGCCGGGCTTCTACTATGCCATTCAGTCCAGCGCCACGGAAAGCTTCACTGATGCCACGACTGGCACATGGATTCAGGCGGGCGAAGATGGCAATGTGACCTTCCCGGCGGTGACCACGGATGCGGATGCGCAGTTCTTCAAGGTTGTGTCCAAGGCCTATCTTGAAGACGGCGATACGGTTCCGACCACTCAAGAATAATTGAGATTGACTTGAGTTGATTGCGAGGCCTGCGGATTTGCCGCGGGCCTCGTCATTTTTGCCGCGGCAGATTTATTTTTCCGTGGATTATTTGACCGTGTAGATCGTGTAGATCGTGTAGAATGGGGGCAAGCCTCCAAACCCACAAGGAAAGTCTTTATGTTCTACACGGCCAATAAGTTCTACACGATCTACACGTTCTACACGGTTAAATCCAACCCGTGCGGGGAGGGGTAAAAACCGCGGAAGGGGGTCGAAGGGCTCGAAACGAGGTCGATTCGCACGGGCGCGAAAATTTATTAGCACTTTTTTGTGCTAATGCGAAAGGGCTTGCAGGGTGGGAAAAGTGCCGCGGAGGCCTGTAAAATAAGGGGTTCGCGGCAGTTTTGTTGGGAAGGGTTGGAAGAGGGGGTAAAAAAAGTTTTTCGAAACCCCCTTGCATTGGAGGGTGAAAATATGCTATAATATGCGTGTTCGCCGATAGAGGTGTCGGCGGCAAAGACAACTTCTAATAGGAGTCACAAAATGAAAAAACTATTGATAGCATGTATAACGGTGGCACTCGCAACGGGTGCTTGGGCGGCTGGTGAAGCGGCAGCCTTCAATCAAACGAAGAATTCGTTTGAGAATGCGGCTGACTTTACTGATGGCGCATTGGATGTGTCTGG
>CAVIVB010000147.1:0-4848 GCA_963645785.1 bacterium | reverse complement strand
ATCGAGTTTTGGACGGGCTTATACGCGATCCGCTTTTTTGGTTTGCGCTTGCGATGGCCCTTCTTGCATTGATTCAATGGTTGAATTCGGGTATTCGCATTGCCTATAATGCGGAGACGCAGGCGTGGGCGATTGCGCGGCCTGCCCTTGAGAACATTCCTGGTAGTGTGGGGGATTCGGGTTTTCTTCCGATGGCGGCATCCGTTGCGTTTATTGTTTTGTTTGCGGGCATTCGCCATTCGCTTGGGCGACAGGCACGTATGGCGTTCATTGTGATGGCGTCCATTCTCTCCGGCATCGCGGCAATTGTTGCGGTGCTTGCTCTCAACTTTGGAGCGGAAGGGCCGAACCAGTTGATTTTTTGTGACTATCGTTTGCCGAGCTTTATTGGTACGTCCTTTGGGCTCTTCTTTCTGGCGAGCCTCGTTGCTCTCTTTGGTGCGGTTGAGTTTTCATGGGTTCGTGGTGAGCTTCTTCTTGTTATTGCGCTGTCTGCGAACGCACTTGGTCTTGTAGCCTTTGCTCCCGCGGCAACAGTTCTTGTCTTTTTCGCGGCGTTTATTCTTGTTATGCTTATTTCGTTTATTCTGACGCGGCGCTTGATGTCGGGGTCTGGATCATTTCGTTGTGCGCTTGCGATTGTGCTTGCGCTGGCTACGGTTACGTTCTTCTCGGTGGCTGCGGCAAAGACTTCGCCTGTTGGGCTTCGCCTGCAATCTGTACTTGCGCTTTTCCCGTTTCCGGAGGATTTCTTCAAGCTTCGGGATGCGCTTTCTGCGCTCTCTTTAAAGATTTGGATGTCTTCTCCTTGGGATGGTACGGGGCTTGGGTCTTACCCTCTTGACCTTCGTTTTTATGCGGCTTCATCGGACTGGCTTCTTATTGATCCGGCGCAGAAGGCGGCACTTAGTGCTTGGTGGCAACTCCTTGTGGAACGCGGCATTACGGGTGCGGTCTTTTTCGCCATTACATTCTGTTTTCTCCTGTGGTCTTACTTTTATCGGCTGGTCAGATCATTCAAGCGTATTGCTTGGCATCCGCTCCACATTCTGGGGCCTTTTGCGCTTTTGGCGCTCGTTGCTATTTCATTTGTGGACTGTTCTCTTTTTCGTTCGGACGTGTTGATGGCCCTTCTATCTTTTCTTGCGATTTCGGCGGCTGATTTTCCAGCCCCGCAGCCGCCGGAGGAGGAATCGGTGCCCTTGACAGATGCGTCCGCGCATACGACAACTGACGAATCCGATCCTCAGTCCCAGAAGAAGGAGAACGAGAATGGCTGATAAACCGATTTACTATGGTGGGTCTTCCTCCAGCAACAACATGCCTTATGGGGGCACCTCGAGTAAGGGGCCGATGTATTATGGTGGGCGTTCACCGACTTACTATGGGCGTTCGCCAGCCTACTACGGCGCGGGTTCGCACTATGGTTCGTATGGGTCGCCTGCGTATGGTGGCTCGGGTAATGGCGCTGACGAAGGGAGTGTGATTGGCCGCTTGACTGTTGGTCGTCTCTGCCGCGTCATTTCTCAACGCTGGCTTTCCATCTTCGTTTTCCTCCTCGTTGGTCTTGTTGTCTCGCTCGTTGTCTATCGTATTTCTCCGACCATTTATGAGGCGACGAGTGAGTTCACGGTTGATATGCGCCGTTCCATTGGCAACACCACATCCCGCGGCACAGACATGACACCTGACTTCGGTAATACCTACACCGAAATCTTCAACACACGTATTTCCGATTGGCGTAGCGAAAAGATTGTGACGAAGATCATTCAGCAATACCGCGCCAATCACACGGCTTCCACTGTCTCGGAAGATGAGATCATCGAGACCTTGAACGGCTCGAAGCTTGATCTCCAACGTAATTCGCGTATTATCACGATTACGGTTCGTTCGCGTACGCCGGAGCTTGCCTCCGCCCTCGCCAATGCCTATGCCGAGGCCATTGAATCCTTCACCGATGAAGAAAACAAAATCCGTTGCGACAAGGCTGTCGCGCAAGTTCATGGCAACGTAGAAAAGCGTCGGCGCGAGGTTGATAAGATTTCCAAGAACCTTCTTGACTTCCGCACATCTAATAAGGTGGATAATCTCCGTTCAACGCGTGAAACCACCCAGCAGAGCCTTTCGAAGACGACAACGGACATTCTTGCACTCGAGACCGAAGAGACGCAGCTCGTCGAATGGGAGAAGATGTTGGCCGCGGTGCAGAAGGATCCAGAGAACTACGGCAACCTTTCCACGGGCGTGCCGCGTGCACAGGAAATTGCGACCGAGTATCGCGCCTTCCAAGATGCTCAAAGTGAATATCAGACTCTTCTCGTTGTCTATACCGACAACCACCCAGAGGTCGTCGCCAAGAAGAAGCTCCTCGACATTACTAAGCAGCGCTTCATTGATTCGGCTACGCGCGCGCTCTTGACGGGACGCTCCATGCTCCAGGTGACGCGCAATCAGCTTGCCAATCTCCGCGCCAAGCAGGATGAATTGCGTACTGAGCTTGCGTCTCTTGAACAACGCATCGTCCTTGCCGAGTCGGGCCTCGCCCAACTTGAGACCGAGCGCGATGTGGCCAACCGCGTGCTTGAAGGCCTCATCATGGACGAGAACCAGCTTCGTCTCGAAGCGGAAGCTCACAACGAAATCGTGCGCGTCGGCCGTCCCGCGACAGTTCCAACGAAGCCTGTTCTCCCGAATCCAATCATCATTTTTGGCGCGGGTGTTGCGCTCTCCATTATGCTCGGCGTCCTCTTTGTTCTCGTGATGGACAACCTCGAAGATACCATCGTCAATATCGCCGATATCGAAGGCCGCCTCGCGCTCAAGGTACTTTGCGTCCTCCCGCACGTTCGGCGCAAAAAACGTGAACAGGTGGCACGCTTCGTGGTGGAAGACCGCTACTCGCAATTTTCAGAAGCTGTCGCGTCACTTCGTAACCTCCTCGATTCGCCGCGTTACGAATCCATGTCGCACTGCATGCTGATTATCTCAACTCAGCCAGGCGAAGGTAAAACGATTACCTCCACCTCGCTCGCCATCACCTATGCGCAGACCGGTAAGAAGACTCTCCTCGTTGACTTCGACCTTCGTCGTCCGCGTGGTCTTGCGGTCTGGGATCTCAAGCTTGAGAAGGAACGTTCCTTCTCTCACATCCTCCAAGAAGCCAATGACGATGGCACGACGCCGGACTTCACTAAGCTTGTCAATTCCGTCAATGTCTCCAATTTGGACGTGATTGCGTCCCTTCCGCCTGAGGGCATTACACCTTCCACCATTCTGGGTTCGCGCGTGGTCTCTGACTTCTTTGATTGGGCCCGTGCGAATTATGAGCGCGTCATCGTTGACTCGCCTCCATACGGTCTTGTGGGCGACGTTGTTTCGCTCGCGATGCACGCCGATTCGGCCATCATTATGTGTTGCCCGGACCGCACGCACTTCAAGCCCATTCAGTATTGCGCACGCAGTCTGACCGAGGCGGGTGCGAACATTCTCGGCGTCGTCGTCAACGATATTCAGATCTCGAGTGTCTCTGCCTTCACGCCGCAGAACCACCACCATGGCAATGGCTACGGGTATGGTAAGGGCTACGGGTATGGGTACGGCTATGGCTATGGTTACGGCTATGGTTATGGTGATGCGGGCAAGAAGAAACAACATAAACACCACCACGCAAGCGAATCCAAGAAGGATACGGACGGTCCCGAGGCTCCAGAAAGGGCCCCGCAAGAGCCAGATTCGAAAGGCCTCTCCGACGATGAATAAGAAGCGTTGTATCGTGACGGGCGGCTGTGGCTTTATCGGTTCTGCCCTCGTTCGCCACCTCGTCCGCGACAAATCTGCCGCGGTCCTTGTGATTGACAAACTCACCTACGCGGGCGTGCGCGAATCCCTCAAAGAAGTCGAGGGACGCTACGAATTTCTCCAGGCGGACATCTGTGATCAGGAGGCGATGGACAAGGCGTTTACCTCGTTCCAACCGGACACGATCTTCCACCTCGCGGCTGAATCGCATGTCGACCGCTCCATTGATGGCCCAGGCGAGTTCATTCGTACCAACATCGTCGGCACCGCGACACTTCTTCAAGCCGCCCTCACCTATTGGCGTGCGCACCCGTCCTTCGTCTTTCAACATATTTCAACGGACGAAGTGTATGGCTCCTTGGGCTCGGCTGGTTACTTTACGGAGAAGACGCCTTACGCGCCGCACTCGCCTTACTCGGCCTCGAAAGCCTCGAGCGACCATCTCGTACGCGCCTGGCATGATACCTACGGCTTGCCGACGCTCATCACCAATTGCTCCAACAATTATGGGCCTTACCATTTTCCAGAGAAGTTGATTCCGCTCATCATTCTCAATTGCCTCGAATCAAAACCCCTGCCTGTCTATGGTAAAGGTGCCAACGTGCGCGACTGGCTTTACGTCGATGATCACGTCCGCGCGCTCTGCCTCGTCAATGAGAAGGGCACCCCTGGCGAGACCTACAACGTCGGCGGCCACAATGAACGCACCAACCTCGAAGTTGTCCAAACAGTCTGTTCCATTCTGGACGAATTGCGCCCGCGCCCCAACGGCGCGCACTATGCGGACCTCATTACATTCGTCACCGACCGCCCGGGGCACGACCTCCGGTATGCGATTGACCCGACGAAGCTCATGACGGAACTCGGTTGGAAGCCTCAAGAAAACTTCTCCTCTGGTATTCGCAAGACGGTTCAGTGGTACCTTGAGAACGAATGGTGGTGGCGCCCAATTCATGAAAAACGCTACACCGGAACGCGTCTTGGGACGAAAGGTTGAGACTGCCGCGGCGCGTCTCAAAAATTGGCGGAAGGGGTTCGAAAGGCTCGAGA
>CAVIVB010000146.1:0-4870 GCA_963645785.1 bacterium | reverse complement strand
ACTAATGAGAATGGCCGATGTCACAAGCGTCAAGTCATCCGAACCAACACGATCGGCCATCGACTCAAGCGCGTCCTCAAAACTCATCCCAATACGCAACTGCTGTTGCAAAATCTGAAACTCTTCACTCATCGGCTTCTCCCCTTGCTCCACCACAGAATCAAAAGCTTGCGAAATGGAAAAGCCCGCACGCAATGCATTGGACATCGTCGCAAGCGCCTCCGGAAGTTGGTCGTTGAACTTTGTACGGCGGCGATTATCAAGCCACCGCGCAAGAGGCGAATCCCCATTTTGCCAGCCCGACTTGATCTTGATGTCGCCGACAAAATAGTAAGTAAGCCCCGCGAAGGCCAGTGCAAAGAGAAGAGCTATTAACCACGCCATCATGCTTTTTCAACATTCACATTGCCTGTAAATTGCGGATCAAACATCTTGGGGCTAACAGATATGCCGCGGCCCGCAAGCTGATCATAGAAAGTCGGCACCGCGCCCGTTGGTTTGAATTCGCCCAAAATTTTGCCGCGCTCCCCAACGCCCGATTGACGAAATGAAAAGATGTCCTGCATCACAATCTGATTGCCTTCAAGCCCCGTCACTTCAGAAATGGCGACGACTTTACGCGAACCATCGGACATGCGCGATTCATGAATGATAATATCAACGGCGCTCGCGATTTGTTCGCGAATCGCACGCGAGGGAAGTTCCATGCCGCTCATGAGAACCATCGTTTCAAGGCGCGAAATAACATCCCGCGGCGAATTGGCATGGACGGTCGTAAGCGAACCATCATGACCCGTATTCATCGCCTGAAGCATGTCAAGTGCCTCGCCGCCGCGGCATTCGCCAACAATAATGCGATCTGGACGCATACGCAAACAGTTCTTCACAAGATCACGAATCGGAACCGCGCCCTTGCCTTCGATGTTGGGCGGGCGCGCTTCAAGCCGCACAACATGCGGTTGCTGCAAACGAAGTTCCGCGGCATCTTCCACCGTGATAATGCGCTCATCGTGCGGAATGTAGCCTGAGAGCAAATTGAGAAGCGTCGTCTTACCTGACCCCGTGCCGCCCGCAACGATAATGTTTTTCCGCAAAAGTACACACAGCTTCATGAACTCCGCCGCGTTGTGCGTCCACGTCCCAAAGCGAACGAAGTCTTCTGGCGTGAGCGCTTTCTTCGCAAACTTACGAATCGTAATCGTCGGCCCCGACAACGCAAGCGGCGCAATAATCGCATTCACACGCGAGCCATCCGGAAGCCGCGCATCCACATACGGTTGCGATTCATCAATGCGCCTCCCAAGCGGTGCCACAATGCGTTCAATCACAGCGAGAACACTCGCATCATCCGTAAATTGACAATCCGAAAGTTCCAACTTGCCATGGCGTTCAACGTACACTTTATCGGGCCCATTCACCATAATTTCAGTGACACTCTCATCCGCCAGCAACTTCTCAAGCGGCCCCAAACGAAGCGCCTCATTGAACACATCTTCCTCAAGTCGCGCCGCGTCAATCCCTTCCGGCAAAAGCCCATTCGCCATCACCTCAGCAATAATCTGCTGAATCTTTTCACGCGCCGTTTGTTCCAACCCTTCGCGATCCACCCCTTGCATCGTCAGGCGCTTCATATCCATCCGCTTCAAAAGTTCGGATTGAATTTGCTCTTGCACATTGCGCCGAATCTCACGCAAAGGGTCAGGCACTACCGCGGCACTTTCTTGCGTCTCCTCTTCAATTGGCGCCGACGCGGACCCCTCCGCGGCACTTCCCGCCACGTCATCACTCACGCGCAACATGCTCTCCCCAATTTGAACGACCATCCCACCATCCAATACAACCGGCCGCTCCACAAGCTCACCATTCACAAACGTCCCATTCGCCGAATGCAAATCTTCCAATATCACGCAATCCTCTCGCACCGTCAAAATCGCATGCCGATCCGAAACATCTGGAAAGTCCAAATGCACGCGGCAGTTCGGACTGCGCCCAATCACATACGAGCCCACCTCCAAATCGCGCACCTTACGCACGCCACCAATGAGCGTCGTCAATTTCATCAGCGCCCTCCCGTCACATTCTCTTGCTGCCGTTTCAAGTTGAGCTCTTCCATCTCGCTGCGAATCTTCTCAAAGTCAACCTTCGGCAACTCCTTCTCGTAGGACGTGTCATTCCGATTGCGCAACGTCAGCACAAGCCGACCCTTCATCTGCTCCGTAAAAGCCAACATTTCCGCTTCCCGCGGCGTCACTTCCAACGTCACGGTCGAGTAGCCTTGATTCACACCAAGATTCTCCGACGCGCGTGTCTTCGCCGTCGTCTGACCCGTCGCAAGCACCAACACATTTTGCAAAATCGTGCTCGTAATAACATCGCCCTTCCTCACGCGCCCATCCTCGCTCGGAAACGTAAACGTCCCAATCACATCCACATGATCATTCGGCTTCACCATCCCCGACACACTCGCCGCGCCCTGACAGTTGATCGAAATCGCACGCATCTTCCTCTTCACATCTGCCGAAAGCCCACGCACATTCGGATCCCCACCTTCCACGTCCGACCAATACAAAACCTCGCCCTTGCGATGCCCCAACAAAATCTTCCGCCCAACCGCATCCATCAAATTCTCGCGCGTCAACGCTTGCCCACGCGTCCCCAATGCCGGAATCGTGATAAGCCCCAAATCACTTTTCGCCAGCACCGTCCCCGCCGGCACATCATGCTTGAAACATAACGCCTCGATCGTTTTGTAGCGCTTGTTGATCGCGTCCAATCGCGCTTGCACTTCATGTTCGCACGACGCCACATACAGCCGCGTCAAAACTGCCGCGACCAAGCCCGCCACCAAACTCGCTATCAAAACGATCTTGCGTTTCATTTAGAAAAGTCCTCTCACTTTACCTGTTTCAACATCCACATCCACACGCCGATACGCGGGCGACGCAGACGTCCCCGGCATCAACTTGATCTCGCCCGCCACCGGCACAATCAACCCCGCACCCTGATAAATCAACACGTCCTTCACCGGCAAACGCCAACCCTTCGGCCGCCCATGCAAATTTGGATCATGCGACAACGAGTACTGAGTCTTCGCAATACAAATCGGCAAATGCGCCGTCTCTTCATTCGCCTCAAACGCTTCCAACTTGGCCATCGCCGCGGGCTCATAATCAACGCCATCGCCGCCATACACTTCCTTCACTTGCTTCTCAATGCGCGCCCTCAACGGCTCCTTCAAATCGCACAAATACGCAAACTGATTCGGCGTCTCACACGCCTTGATCACCGCCTCCGCAAGCTCCAGCGCACCTTCGCCGCCCTTCAGCCAATGGTCAGAAACCGCAAACGCCGCGCCTGCGCCCTCCGCGACCTCCCTCACCAAATCGCGCTCCGCCTGCGTGTCCGTATAAAACGCATTCAAACACACGACCGGCTGAATCCCCGCACGCCGAATAATATCGATGTGCGCCAGCAAATTATCGCACCCCGCCTTCAGAAGCTCCAAGTTCTCATGCGTGTAAACAGGATCAAGCGGCATCCCCGCCTTCACCGCAGGCGCCCCACCATGCGCCTTCAACGCCCGCACCGTCGCCACCAAAACAACCGCATCCGGCTTCAATCCCGAGCACCGACACTTGATGTTCCAAAACTTCTCAAACCCCATGTCGCTCGCAAAACCGCTCTCCGTCACAACATAATCCCCAAGCGCACACGCCAGCCGATCCGCCACAACCGAATTCTGCCCAATCGCAATATTCGCAAACGGCCCCGCATGCACCAGCATCGGCTGACCTTCCAAGGACTGCATCAACGTCGGCTTGATCGCATTCACCAATAGCGCACACATCGCGCCATCCACTTCCAAATCCGCCGTCGTCACAGGCGCTCCCGACTTCGAATACGCGACAATAATCTTCCCCAGCCTCTTCCGCAAATCAGCCAAGTCCGCGCTCATCGCCAAAATCGCCATCACCTCCGACGCCACCGAAATATAAAATCCCGATGCGCACGTAAACCCATCCAACTTTCCGCCGCGCCCAATCTCAATATTCCTCAATCCCTGCGCACAAAAATCCATCGCCCAACGAAATTGAATCCGCTCCGGGTCCACATCCAGCCGCTTCAAACCACGCGCCGCCAGCCACTCATCATCGTGATTCCGCTCATGTTGCATCCGCGAATTGAGTGCCACCATCGCGAGATTGTTCGCATTCGTCACCGCATCAATATCGCCCGTCAAGCCAAGCGACAGCGCCGTCAGCGGAACAACCTGCGCAAGTCCGCCACCCGCGGCACTTCCTTTAATATTAAAGGTCGGACCACCCGACGGCTGCCGCACGCACCCAATCACCTTCTTCCCCAACTTCCCAAGCCCCTCAACCAACCCCAGCGTCGTCGTCGTCTTGCCCTCACCTAGCGCCGTCGGCGTAATCGCCGTCACGTCAATATATTTGCCGCGCCGCCCCGCACCCACGCGCTTCAACACTTTGGTGACGTCAATCTTGGCAAGCACCTTCCCGTGTGCCTCCCATTCGTCATCCTTCAAGCCAAGTTCCGCAGCAAGCTCCGCGGCACTTTTCAAGTTCTCTTCAGCGGCTTCGGCAATTTGCCAGTCTTTCAATTTTGTCGGATCAAGTTTCATGACACGTATTATACCATATTTCAGACCAACATTCAACCCCCTTTCCTTCCAAACATCTAAACTCTTTTTCCACCCTTCCTCACCCCTTCAGCACCCTCCTCCCATACATTTAGCTTAAAGTACCGTACTTTTTGGCAAAAAGTACCGTACTTTTTCCGAAAAAGTACGGTACTTTTTTAAGAAAAGTACCGTACTTTAACCTAAATTCATCCCTGGAAACACCTGACG
>CAVIVB010000145.1:0-4910 GCA_963645785.1 bacterium | reverse complement strand
CGGGTCCAGCGCCCCCTGCCGCGCCATCTCCGTCAAATCCTGCCCAAACGTATTGAGCGTCGGCGTCTTCTGCTCCTTCTTCACACCTCCCGCGCTCGCCCCTTCCGCGGCACTTTTCCCGCGCCCATCCTTCTCCCCGTCACCCTCGTCCGCACCCTTCTCAATCGCCTCACGCGCCGCTCGATACTCCTGATCCGTCACCCCAACATTGAACAGCAATTGCGCCGCGCCATTATCCCCTTCATTCAAAATCGCCTGCACCAAATCCGCCGTCCCAATCACATTCCGCGTCCCCACACTCATCGCCGCCATCTGCAAAATCTTCTCCGTCCGCGGCGAAAATGGTATCCGCCCCTTCTGCAACATCCCGGGCGTTGTCCCAGATATCATGTTCTTCAACGCCTCCGCCAAATCCTCTATCGCCAAATCCAACTCCTTCAAAATCCGACACGCCCCACACTCCGCAATCCCCAATATCGCCAAGAAAATATGCTCCGCGCCAATATGGTCATGCCCCAACTGCCGCGCACATTCCTCCGAGCCATTCATCGCCCGCGCCGCATTCTTCGTCAACTTGTATTTGAAATTCATAAACCTTTATTTGCGGAGTTCTTCCGCTCCTCTCTCGCTCAAAATAACCCTCTCAAAACTCTTGTTCGCACCTTCCGCCCGCGCCATATCCTCTCGATCCCGCGCAGCCGCCTCTTCCTCGCTCAAATCCTTTTCCCCGCGCCTCACCAAATCCACAACCTCATCCCACGCCTTCGCCATCAACGCGTCCACCTCCTCAAACGTTATCCCTTCCAAAAAATGACACATCGCCGCAATCCGAACAGGCGACAACAAATCAAAATATTCCGCCGCCGCCAACATCCGACAATTCTTCAACACCGCCAGCGCCCGCAAAACCGAATCCCCCAATACCGGCGTCGCCATCCGTATCAATTGCACCCGCGCCCCATACTCAATCCGATTCAACATCTTCGCCACGCGCACCGCTTGCGCACGCTCATTCGTATAACGCAAAATAAACGTGTGCCCCGCATTCGTAATCCCATCCACCGTCGTCCCAACAATCTCCATCCGCAGCGCCCGCAAAGCCCGCTGCACACTCTCCAATTCCCCGACCAAAAACAACCCTTCCAAATGCAACATATCCCCAATCCGATGCTCCTTCACCACCCCCACTCGATCCGAACACGACAAAACATGCGGCGCCCGACGCTCAAACTTTTCCGCCGCGCTCGCCATCTTCTCCAATCCCTCAACCATCCCGCTCATCGCATTCATGAACGACGCCAACATGTCCGGCGGCATCTTCTCCCCAGCCGGACCCGCCGACAAAAGCTTCTCACGCAAACTCGGTTGCCGCCGCGCCTCATCCCGCACTTTCGCCGCGCAACCCTTGCACACATACATCTCTTCCTCAGCTCCATCCCGCGGCACTTTCACCGCAACCTCAGCCTTCGCCTTATGACAAATCTCACACTTCATTTTCCCAAACCTTCTAAACCTACCTCACTTCGCTTCCCGCGCATCAAACAAAATCTCCGCCAAGACCGGATCCTTCTCCCGAACCTCCTCATCTGTCAAATCCTCAATCTCATGCGGAAACACAATCCAATCATTCCCCACATCCCTCACATAATAATCCGGCTTCATCTTCGTCTGATTCTTCTCAGGCTTCCAATAGACACACGCCATGCGCATCTCCGCACCCGTCGCCGCAATCCGCTCATGCACCGCCGCCGCCGTCTTCCCCGTGTCAAATACATCATCCACCACCAGCACCTTGTCACCCTTCCTCAGCATCGAAAATATCACATCCCCATGCGTGAACACAACCTGCCCACCATGCTCCGATATCCCAGAATAACTCGCACACTTCAACGGCAAATGTTGCACCGACCACCCAGAACACTTGAAAAACTCATGCAGCGACACCCCAACAGGCGCACCACCTCGCCACAATGCAATCAAAATATCAGGCTTCCAACCCGATTTCCTGACCGCCGCCGCCAGCCGCCATTCGTCTTCCAAATACGCATTTGCCGAAAGATATGTCTTCTTCATTTGTTGTCGCTTTCTACTAGACTTGTTTCATTTTTTCCTCTAGAGAGGAATATGCCTATATTATATCATATTTTGCTTCATGATTCAACTACCACCGTAACAATTTTTCGCGCCTTCATGAAACCACTGGTCAATCCGCGGAACTGCGAAAATCGCAAAATACACCTTCACGTTCTCAACCAACAAAATCGTATCACCCGCGATACCCATCAATCACCGTCTGCTTAACCTTCTTCGACATCCGCGGATAATCAAGCGTATAATGTAATCCCCGCGACTCATGCCGCATCTGCGCACTCTTGATAATCAGCTCCGCACACACCGCCAAATTCCTCAACTCCAACGTATCCGGCGTCACCAAATAGCGGAAATAATAATCATGAATCTCGCGCCGAATCATCCGAATGCGATGTGCCGCGCGCGCCAAACGCTTATTCGTCCGCACAATCCCCACATAGTCCCACATCAACCGCCGAATCTCATCCCACATATGCGCCACCAAAACCGCCTCATCTGGCGGCACCGCATTCCCAATCTTCCACGCCGGTATGACAGGCGCCTTACGCGCGAACTTCTCTGGATGCGGCCCCAACCTCGCTGCCGTCAAACGTGCACACACAAGCGCTTCCATAAGCGAATTCGACGCCAACCGATTCGCCCCATGTAGCCCCGTGCACGCACATTCACCCACCGCCGACAAGCCCACAATCGACGTGCGCCCATCCGTCGTCGCCTGAATCCCACCGCACGTATAATGTGCCGCGGGCACAATCGGAATCAAGTCCTTGGCCATATCCACCCCAAACTCCATACACTTCATATAAATGTTCGGAAACCTCGTCTGCAAATACTTCCGCCCCTTGTGCCGAATATCAAGAAACATGCAATCATCACCCGTCCGCTTCATCTCACTATCAATCGACCGCGCCACAATATCACGCGGCGCCAGCGACCCGCGCGGATCATACTTCTGCATGAACTCCTTCCCATGCCGATTCACCAAGACAGCCCCCTCGCCTCGCACCGCTTCCGAAATCAAAAACCTCTTCGCCTTCGGATGATACAAACACGTCGGATGAAATTGAATAAATTCCATATTCTCAATCTTCGCCCCTGCCCGCCACGCGAGCGCAATCCCATCACCCGTCGCCGTATCCGGATTGCACGTGTACAAATAAACCTTCCCACATCCACCCGTCGCCAAAATCGTGTTCGGCGCCCTCACCGCATAAATCTCACCCGACTTCTTATCCATCACATACGCCCCCACGCACCGATTCTCACCCTTAATCCCAAGGCGCCGCGTCATAATCAAATCAATCACAATCGTCTCTTCATGTATCTCAATCTCCGGATGCTTCTTCACCGTCCGAATCATCCCCGCCTCACACCGCTCACCCGTAATGTCCCCCGCATGCAAAATCCGCCGCGCACTATGCCCACCTTCTCGCGTCAAATCCCAACTCCCATCCGCCTTCTTCGCAAACTTCACACCGCACTCAATCAAATCCTGAATCCCCTCCGGAGCATGCTCACAAATCTCATGCACAACCTCCGTCTTCCCAAGCCACGCCCCAGCAATCATCGTATCCCGCGCATGCTTGTCAAACGTGTCCACCGGATCCATCACACAGCAAATCCCGCCCTGCGCAAAATTCGTGTTGCAATCTTGCAACTTCCCCTTCGTCGCCACGATCACATGCCCATACGCCGACAAATGCAACGCACTCATCAGCCCAGACATCCCAGAACCCACCACAAAATAATCGCAATCAATCGTCTTCATTTTATTTCTCCTAACGCCTTACGCCATTCGCCGCGCCGCCGCCATCGATAATGATACGGACGCAAACACAAGCGCCGCGCCCACCAACAAAAACCACACAAAATGTTCCTCCCACGCATCATACGCGTCCGCCTCCAGCTTCGTCGTCTCCAGCTTATCAATCTCTTCAAGCGCCTTCTCCAGCCCATCCTTATCATTCACCGCAAAATACATCCCGCCCGTCTTCCCCGCAATCGACTTCAACTGCTTCTCATCAAACGTCGTATCCGCATACTGAATCGTCGCCCGACCAAAAAAGTCCTTCCCAAAAAATGGCGTCCGCTTCGCCTTCGTCCCAATCCCAATCGCATACACCTTGATCCCCAATTTCGCCGCGGCCGCCGCCGCTTCTTCAGGCTCCACAACCCCCGTGTTCGATTCGCCATCCGACAGCAAAATCACCACCTTCGACTTCGGCTTCGCATCCTTCAACCTCGCAAGCGCCGTTGCAAGCCCATCCCCAATCGCCGTCCGCTGCTCCTCCGCCGTATCCATCGGAATCTTCACGCCCTTCAAAACATGCAACAACACCTCATGGTCCGCCGTGAGCGGCACCCGCGTCGCCGCATATCCACCAAACGTCACAAGCCCTATCAAATCATCCGGCCTCCGCGCGACAAATTCCCCAAACAACTTCTTCACTATCTCAAGACGCGTCGTCTCCTTCGAAGGCTTCACACCCTTCGGCGTCAAATCGAGTGCATCCATCGACCCCGAAATATCCACCGTCATCGCAATTGCAATCGCATCTACACTCCGCGACTCTCTCGCAAGCGGCATCCTCGGCCGCGCCGCAGCAATCACCAACAACGCAAGCCCAACCAACATCATGTACGGAGTCATCCCCGCCACTTTCGCTCGCCACCCAGCCGACCTCGCCGGAATCCGCGCCAATGCCGAAAAACGTATCCCTGCGCGACGCCCTCTTCTCAAAAGACGCCACGCAACAAACCCGAGTGGTAACCCCAAAAGAAGTAACCACGGACTCGCAAATTCTAATCCTGTTCCAAAC
>CAVIVB010000144.1:0-4924 GCA_963645785.1 bacterium | reverse complement strand
TATGAGCGCGAGCGTTTCTGAAGGTTGCGGGCCATACCCCACAATGTCGCCTAGGCAGACAATGCGCTCGACGCCGCACTGTTTGCAATCGTCCAAGACGGCCGAAAGCGCGATGTAATTCGCATGCAAATCTGAAAGGATGGCGTACTTCATTTCGCGGCACTTTTGAAAGTGAAACTCTCGAGCCGAGGAATCCATTCAAGGAATTCGCCCCGAGCCCGAGAGTTCATTCGAGTGGAATCACCACTCCTTCAATTACGCAAACTTGTAGAGGTCAATCTTCTTGTAATGCGTATGCAAGAGGTGTTCCGCCTTCTCCGAGCCCGGCTCGCCGAGGTAGTCCTTATAAAGGGCCTGCACTTCCGGATTGAGGTGGCTCATACGAATGACGGACTTCTCATCGTCGGTGTAAATGCCCTTCGTGCGCGCAGCGCGAACTTCGTCCGTCGCCAAGCACGGCTGGCCACCGCCGCCAATACAACCGCCGCGGCACGCCATCACTTCGATGAAATCGTAGCGCGGCTTCTTGCCCGCCTTGCGGTCCTCGCGAATCTGGTCAAGCACCTTCTCAACGTTGCCCATCTGATGCGCGACGGCGATGTTCACCTTCGTGCCCTTGATGTCAATCGTCGCGGTCTTGATGCCGTCCATACCACGCACTTCCTTGAACTCGATCGATGGCGGCTGGGCCTCCTTCGTAATCAAGCAATACGCCGTACGAAGCGCCGCTTCCATCACGCCGCCCGTCACGCCAAAGATCGTGCCCGCGCCCGTGTACGCGCCCAGCAAATCGTCCGCCTTCTCCTCCGGCAAATTGTCGAAGTCGATACCCGCGGCCTTGATCATCCGCGCCAATTCGCGCGTCGTCAGCACCACATCCGTATCCTGCGTACCCGTCGCGCTCATGTATTCATCGCGCGAAATCTCGTACTTCTTCGCCGTGCACGGCATAATGGACGTGACATGAACCTTGGTGTGATCCACCTTGTTCTTCTCCGCCCAATAGCTCTTCGCAAGCGCAGAAAGCATCTGTTGCGGCGACTTCGCAGACGAGAAATTCTCCGTGAAATCAGGCGCATACTTTTCCATCCAGTCCGTCCACGCCGGGCAGCAGCTCGTGATGAGCGGCAATGTGCCACCTTGCGTGAAGCGCTTGATGAATTCCGTGCCTTCTTCCATGATCGTGACATCGGCCGAGAAGTTCGTATCGAACACCTTATCGAACCCAAGACGATGGAGCGCGGCATAAATCTTGCCCGTCGTGAGCTCGCCCGGCTTCATACCAAACGCTTCACCCAACGCCACACGCACCGCCGGCGCAATTTGCACCAAGCACGTCTTCTCCGGATCGCGCAACGCCTTCCAAACCTTCTTCGTCTCGTCGTTCTCGTAAATCGCGCCGACCGGGCAGTGCGCCGAGCATTGCCCGCACTTGATGCAAGGCGACTCCGCAAGCTTCACGCCCGCTGCCGGTGCCATCACCGTCTTTTCGCCGCGCCCAATAAACTCGAGCGCCCACACGTTCTGCATCTCCTGGCACACTTCCGCGCAACGTCCGCACTTAATGCACTTGTCAGGATTGAGCACAATCGACGGCGTCGACGTATCCAAGTCGTGATGAATCACTTCCTTCGGGAACGGAATATCGCGAATGCCAAAATCTGCCGCGATCGCCTGCAACTCGCACGAACCCGACCGCGGGCACTGCAAGCAGTCCGACGGATGGTTCGCGAGAATAAGCTCCAACACCGTGCGACGAATCTGAACAATGTCCGGATCGTGCGTCAGAATCTTCATCCCTTCCATCGCCTCCGTGCAGCACGCACGCAGCAACTTCGGGCTCGGCACAAGCTTGCCATTATCCGCCGGATTCCGGCTCGGCACCAACTGCCGCACAATACAAATCCCGCAACTCGCACCCGGCTTCAAATCCGGATGATAGCACAATGTCGGAATCTTAACATTCGCAGCTTTCGCCGCGGTGAGCAAGTTGGAGCCCCGCGGCACTTCCACCGCGACCCCATTGACTTCCAATTTAACCATGTCCATTTCTAAAGTCCTTTCCTTACGCGTGGCTAATCGCACCAAACTTACACGTGGCTTCGCACGCACCGCACTTGACGCACTTGGCCGGGTCAATCACATGTGGCGTACGCACCGCACCGGAGATCGCCCCCGCCGGGCACTTGCGCGCACACATCGTGCAGCCCTTGCACTTCGCCGCGTCAATCTTGTACTGCACCAACTTCGAACACTTACCCGAGCGGCACTTCTTATCGTGAATGTGCTCCATGTATTCATCCATGAAGTACTTCAACGTCGAGCGCACTGGGTTCGATGCCGTCTGGCCAAGCCCGCACAACGACGCCTTGCACATCGCGTCCGAAATTTCCTGCATCTGCTCGATGTCGTCTTCCGTGCCCTTACCTTCCGAAATCTTCTTCAGGTAATTCAGAAGCTTACGCCCACCAATCCGGCACGGCGCGCACTTCCCGCACGATTCATCCACCGTGAAGTCAAGATAGAACTTCGCAATATCCACCACGCAGTCCGTCTCGTCCATCACAATCAATCCGCCCGACCCCATAATCGAGCCAATCTTCGCGAGGCTCTCATAGTCAATCGGCGTATCCAAATACTGCGGCGGAATAATGCCGCCCGAAGGACCACCCGTCTGCGCCGCCTTGAATTGGTGACCGCCACGAATGCCGCCGCCAATGTCAAAAATAATCTCGCGCAACGTCGTCCCCATCGGCACTTCAATGAGCCCCGAATTGTTCACCTTGCCCGTCAGCGCAAACACCTTCGTGCCCTTCGTCGTCGCCGTGCCAATCTTGTTGAACCAATCCGCACCCTTATTAATAATGACCGGAATGTTCGCAAGCGTCTCCACGTTGTTAATCACCGTCGGACGTCCCCACAAACCCTTCACAGCCGGGAACGGCGGACGCGGACGCGGCATGCCACGGTTGCCTTCAATCGACTGCAACAACGCCGTCTCTTCGCCGCACACAAACGCACCCGCACCAAAGCGCAATTCAATCTCAAAGTCGAAGCCCGACCCCAAAATGTCCTTGCCCAAAAGCCCAAGGTCCGTCGCCTGCTTGATCGCGACCTGCAAACGATGAATCGCCAGCGGATATTCCGCGCGAATATAAATGAAGCCCTTCGTCGCGCCAATCGCATAGCCCGCAATAATCATGGCCTCCAACACGCTGTGGGGGTCGCCCTCCAACGTCGAACGGTCCATGTACGCGCCCGGGTCGCCTTCGTCCGCATTGCAGACCATATACTTCTGACCCTTCGGCTGCGCCTGCGCAAACTTCCACTTCAACCCAGTCGGGAAGCCCGCACCGCCGCGGCCACGAAGCCCCGACTTCAGCATCTCTTCCACAACCTGCTCCGGCGTCATCTCAAAGAGCACCTTCTCGATCGCCTTGTAACCATCGCGCGCAATGTAATCCTCAATCTTCTCAGGATCAATCACGCCGCAGTTCCTCAACACGATTCGATACTGCTTCTGATAAAACGGAATGTTCGCCTCGGAAACCATATCCGTCGCCTGTTCCGGGTCATAGCACAAACGCTGCACCACGCGGCCCTTCACCAAATGCTCGGAAATAATCTCCTTCACATCCTCGGCCTTCACCTGAACATAGAACGTCCCCTGCGGCAAAATCTTCACAATCGGACCCTGCTCGCAAAAGCCCAAACAGCCCGTGCGCACAACCTGCACCGTCTTGTCAAGATTCATCGCCTTCAACTGCGCCGCGAATTCTTCCACAATCCGATCGCCGCCACCCGAACAGCACGCCGTGCCGCCGCAAATCAACACATATGATTGATAAGCCATTTTACTTCTCCTTCACAATATCTACCGACGGACGCTCACAAATCTTCGCATCCACAAGCTGCTTGCCAATAATGTGCTTCTCGACGATCTCCTTCGCCGTCGCCGCATCCACAAGCCCGTAAATAACCGTCGGCATATCCGGCGCCACAACTTCCACCGTCGGCTCGCTATGGCACAACCCCATGCACCCAGTCTGACGAATCAACACATTCGTCAAGCCCTTCTCCGTCAACGTATCCACAAACGTCGTGAACACGTCCTTCGCGCCCGCGGCAATCCCGCACGTCCCCATCCCAACAATCACCTGCACGGTCTTGTTCGAATTGTCGCGCATCTCCATCGCCTTCTGACGCTCACCGCGCATCTTGCGCAAATCGTCCAATGTCAACTTTGCCATCTTCGTTCCTCCTTAGCCAAGTTTCTTGTATTGTTCAATAATGCCCGCGACGTCCTTCGTCTCAAGCTTACCATGCACCGTGCCATTCACAACCGCCACCGGCGCAAGCCCACAGCACCCCAAACAACGAACCGCCTCAACAGAGAAGAGCCCATCATCCGTCGTCGCATTCAAGCCAACCCCAAGAAGCTTCTCGAACTCCTTCAAAAGGTCATCTCCGCCGCGCAAATAACACGCCGTACCAAGGCACACCTGAATCAGGTACTTGCCCGCCTTCTGCAACTTAAAGAAGTTGTAGAATGTCACCACGCCATAGATCTTCGCCAGCGGAACTTCCAAAAGCTCTGCCGTCTCAATCGCGATGTTACGCGGAATATAACCATAGGTCTGCTGCACCTGATGAAGAACCATGATTAGGTTCCCAGGCTTCGCTTTCCATTCAGCAATAAACGCCTTCAGTTCAGGCGTCATCTGTTCAATATGCTCGCTCACTAGTAATCTCCTTCCGAGGTGGAATTTGTTCGTATATTATACCATATTACCACCAAGTTAGACAAGGGTAAGTTTCAATTATTTTTATTTTCTCCATCTCTCCTCAAGCCGCCCTGCCCCTCCTACTCGCATAAAACATCAACCTCCGCGGCACTTTTTTCAATCTATAGCCCAATCCCCCA
>CAVIVB010000143.1:0-4960 GCA_963645785.1 bacterium | reverse complement strand
AGGGTGACGGCTTGGAACGAACGGGGGCTAACGGTCCATTCGGCTTTATTGCCTTGGTCGAGTTCGCGGCAATCGCGAATATAGGAGCCGTCCTTATTGAGGCGCAATTCCCACATGCACGGTTGCGCCCCCGCCTTATAGCCTTTCATTTCAAACTTGGCACCGACGGCTTCCTCGCGCGTATTAACAATGAAGAAAACGATATACGCATTCGAGCGTGCGGCGAGCCATTCCACATCGCTGACCGCGGCAGTTTTTCCGCGTGCGGCGTAGGCTTTAGCGAGGGCTGCTGTCACACGTGGTTCAATAATCAATTCAGGGATTTCTTCGCCGCCAATCGTATCATCTTCCAAATCAAGTGAAATATCAGGGGCTTCATCCTTGGACTTGGCAGGCTCGGCGGTGCGCGCTTCGCCACGTTTCACAAAGTTGGAACCACGATGGGCCGCAATGCCAAAATAGCGCATGGCAAGCCCCATTGAAGGGAGCGTGGCAGGGTCGTCATCAATGAAAACTTTTTCCACACTGGAATTATTGAGAGAGGTCAAAATGGCATGGAGTTTCCAAAGTGTCTGGTCCGTAGCCGCGGCAGATTTTGCGCTTGGAATACCAGCTGGCAGTTCGACCCAAAGCTTGCGCGTTTTTTCTTTCGCGGTAGTGAGACGGTTGCCGAGCGTCTTCAGCGTTTCATACGGCTTTGCCGCGGCACTTTCCAAATCCACATAATAGAACGCAATCTTTTTCGAGAGTGAATTTTTGAGATTGCCAAGTTCACCTTCAGAAATTTTAGCGGGAATGATGTGCCCCAAAATTGTCTTTGAGAAGCGCTTGCCCAAAATTGGAAGAGCCGCCGTCCAAATGGCCTCATCATTTGCGAGTGCGCCGTAAATCAAATCGGTGAAGCCCGCATCTGCAATTTGGTTGAGGACCTTAGGCGCATTTGCGTCCGTCAGCGTCAAGACAACTTTCGCACCAGAGCGCCGCATCAATTCGAGGGTCTTCAAATCGGGCCAAGTTGAGAGCCGCACCAAGCGCAAACCGAAAAGACGATTCGTGAGAGCGGCCTCATTGAGCGCGGCACTTTCCGCGAGAGATTTGCCGCGGTCGCCTTTGAAAACATAGCCGAGGCACGGCGTGGCGCGATTGGCAATGCGGTCGTCTTCGCCCGTCTTCAAATTGATGTTGGCCGTGAAATTCACCTTGGGCGCGTTGGGGTCCACCGCTTTCTTCGGCGCGGCAAAAGTTGCACTCGCGAGAGTGGTCACACAAAGAAAAGAAAAAAGAAATTTCGTTGTCATAATTCAATGTCCTTTCGTGCGCAATTAGTCAATTGGGAAGACCACAGTCTGAACAGTGAGCGGGTCGACAGGAATGTCAAATGTGTCACCATTCGGCGCGGGGAGCGTATCGGAATGTTCATGCCAAGGGACGGGCTCGCCGGGGATTGTGTGTGTGCGATAATGGTCCGCCGGGCACGAAACATATTCGCGTTTCATTTCGCCCATCTTCTTGCCAGGCAAAGTAAAGCGAATCGTGCGGCGATTTTCGCGATCGGAGTTGACCATGAGGAGCGCGGCAGATTTTTTGTCTTCGGAAAGAAGGAGCGTCCAGTCCACGCCCGCCGCGCCTTGACGCTGTTCATACATCATCGAGCAACGCCACACGCCATTCGAAATGCCTTGATTGTGTTCGTTACCCTTCGTCATATAAAGCGGATGCGTGAGAATCGCTTCGTTATACAAGCGATAGACGCAACCGGCCGGGCCTTCCGTGATGCGCGGCAAACCCATGTTATCGGGGTCCTCATATTCGGTACCAAGGGAATCCCACTGCACGTGCCACGAGCCACGACCATTCGCAATATAAAACATGCCCGACAAGCAATCGCACGAGTGAATATTCACGCCATCAAAATACGGGCGCGACAGCGCAAGCTGAAAATAGTGCGCCTTCCAAATTGTGGAGAAAAACATTTGTTGGCACCGGTTGTCTTCGTCGGAGCGCTCGCGCACTTCGGTGAGCCACACCTTCTTGTTCGCGACCTCGGGCATCACCTTCATAAATGTCTCAACCTTGGCAAAGCCCATCCAGCCCGCGCCATACGTCACATCGCCGCCGTAGAAGTGATAAATGATGTGCGTGATGCGGTCGATGAAATTGGACATGCCCATAATGAAGTGACCCGACCACGCATTCATTCGCGTTGGATCAAATGTGTCCTTCTCGCTCAACGTGGAAACGCCCGTCGAAAGCATGCGGTTGCGCACCGCCTTCAAATCGGGGTCGCCTTGCGCATATTCGGCAAGCGGAATGCCCACCTTCGCGTCGGGCCACTCATCATACACCGCTGGCAAAATCACATTCCACCGCTCTGCAATTTGATCTGGATGCGGATCAAAATACGATTCATTGCCAAGCTCAAAACCTGCGACCACATCCTTGAAATTATTCACCACAATCCAATGCACAAACTCGCGCACGGCCTCACGCACGGCCTCTGCCGAGTTTTCCTTCTTGCCCGTCATCGGGTCGGCTATGCTCCACTGCTCCAATGTGAAGAGCGTGCGAATGCCATTCTCTTTGCGGAACTTGAACATCTCCATTGGGTCAATCAACGCCGCATGAGGATTGCGTTTGCGGAATGCCTCGCGCTCTTCCGGCGTCTTCAATTTGGCCCACGCCATATTCCGCCGCCACGCATTGAGCGCATCCCATTCGCGCGTAAAATAAGTGCCGCACCGCTTGAATATGCGCGATGTATCTGCGCGATTTGAAATGAATAAATATTCCTGATTCAACTCGCCTTCCATCATGGAACCGGCCACGCCCAACATCGGGAAGCACGTCGATTCACGCAAGTCCCGCAAAGGTGCCGCGGCCATATTCACCGTCTGTGTCCATGTATTCGGCGGCAAATCTGCCGCGAGCGCTCCACCCACCGCGGCAAAAATTACCGCGCTCATCATCAGTCTCTTCATTCGTTCCTCCTTCTTCTTTATTCTTTAGTTCAGGCGCAAATCTTACGCCGGTTTATACGAATCCTTCAACGTCACCGTCCGATTGAAAACAGGCGCACCTGCCTTCGTATCAAACTCGTCCGCGACAAAATATCCCGTCCGTTCAAACTGGAAATGTTCGCCGCCCTTCGCCTCCGCCAACAATGGTTCCACATAGCCTGTCACGACCTTCAGCGAATCCGGATTCATGTACTTCAAAAAGTTCTCCGGCCCATCCTTGAGCGGATCCTTCTCCGTGAAAAGCTTTTCATACAAGCGCACTTCCGCGGCAATTCCTGTCGCGCAATCCACCCAATGAATCGTGCCTTTCACCTTGCGCCCATCCGCGGCATTTCCGCCCCACGACGCCTCATCCCACGTGCCATGAATCTCCACAACTTTGCCCGCATCATCCTTCACGCACGACGTACATTTGAAAATGCACGCCCCACGCAAACGCACTTCCTGGCCTGGCGCCATGCGGAAAAATTTCTTCTCCGGCACTTCCATGAAGTCCGCACGCTCAATCCAAATCGTCCCGCCAAATGGAATCTTGCGAACGCCCGCCGCCTCATCCAACGGATTGTTCGGGAGCTCCACTTCGCGCGTCGTCCCCGCCGGCCAATTATCAATCACAACCTTCACCGGATCAAGAACCGCCATGCGCCGCGTCGCCGTCTTATTGAGCTCCTCGCGCACGCACCATTCCAAAAGCGCCGGATCACTTTCGCTCTCAAACTTCGACACACCCACGCGCTCGCAAAATTCACGAATCGCACCCGGCGTATAACCGCGGCGCCTCATCCCGCACACCGTCGGCATCCGCGGATCATCCCAACCCGCCACGCGCTTCTCCGTCACAAGCTGCAACAATAACCGCTTCGACATCACCGTGTACGTAATATTCAGCCGCGCAAATTCCCTTTGGTGCGGACGAACCTTCACACCATTGCGCACGACCAAAAGCCCCATTTCATCCAGCCGATCCACCACCCAATCATACAGCGGGCGATGCACCTCAAACTCCAGCGTGCACATCGAATGCGTCACGCCTTCCAGCGCATCTTCAATCGGATGCGCAAAATCATACATCGGATAAATGCACCACTTGTCGCCCAAATGATAATGCGACACATGCCGAATACGATAAATCACCGGATCACGAAAATGAATGTTCGGCGAAGCCATATCAATCTTCGCCCGCAAACACCATTCACCATCCGCATACTTCCCCGCCTTCATCTCGCGGAAAATTTGCAAGTTCCGCTCCACCGATGTATCACGCCCCGGACTCGCCTTGCCCGGCTTTTCAGGAACGCCGCGGTACTCCTTCCATTCTTCCTGCGTCAAATTGCAGCAATACGCCTGACCCGCCCGAATCAAATTCTCCGCAATCTCATACATCTTGTCAAACATATTCGACGCGTTGTAAAACCCTCTCTCGCCCGCGTCGCCTTCGCCCGACCACTGGAACCCCAACCAGTTGATGTCCTTGCGAATGTTCTCCGCATACTCATCCGATTCCTTCGTCGGATTCGTATCATCCAGCCGCAAATGGCATTCCCCATTGAAAAGCTGTGCCATCCCAAAGTCCACACACACGGCCTTCGCGTGACCAATGTGAATGTACCCATTCGGCTCCGGCGGGAACCGCGTCACAACCTTGCCACCAGTCGTCCCAGCAGCAACATCCTTCTCAATCCATTGACGGAGAAAATGCCTCGAAGTATCTGATTCGTTCATGACCGTATATTATACCATATTTCAGACCAAATTGCTAGCACCTCAAAAAGAAATCCGCGGCAGATTTCTTCAGGAAGCAAAATAAATCCCTCCCTGAAAATGGTCGCCTTCCCCTGCAACAAAGGTCCAATCCTAGCCACTCTTTGGTCCAATTCTCCCACGCGCGAGATAAAGTACCGCGGTAGTTTGAGAAAAGTACCGCGGTGGTTTTGTTAAAGTAC